>JAGTUW010000058.1 GCA_018224345.1 Bacteroidota bacterium | reverse complement strand
TTACGATCTGCTCGGGCGGCGCGTGGCCGAGGCGCCGCTGCTGCACAACGGACGCAGTGCGCACGGGCGCATGCAGGTCCGGGGCCTCGCACCCGGCATGTACATCCTGGCCGCACCGGGACCGGACGGTGTCCGCACAGCAAAAGTCGTGGTGACGCAATGAGGCCAGCCATCGTACGACTGTCCAAAAACAGGGCCGATGCCCGATCCGGCCGGTGGCGATGTCCGCAATACTCATTGAGAAGGTGAGAGATCTGCGTACCGCGGCGGCGCAGAACGCGAGGGATTACCACGGATCAGCACTGCTGCTGCTTTCTGCAATACACCGCATAGACGAAGTCGCTGGGCTGCTTCCCGGCTTCCAGGAAATTATCCTCGGCGTCGAAACAGAGTTTCAGTATGTCGACCGTGGCGTCGTCGTTGTCGAGAAAATGATGCGCAATGTCGGAAAAGAGCAGGTGCAACAGCGAACCACCGTAAGGATGTACCGCCAGCATTTCGAATCGCCGGTCAAGTTCCGGAAGGATATTCGAGGATTCGACGGCTTCCGAGGGGTCATGCATATACATGCTGAGCCGTCCGGGCCGGTGCACACGACGCTTGAGCAGATTGCTGCCCCAGCGCCTGCGTCTCTCTTCCGGAATGAGCGCGAGGAGGCGGTTCACCGCCAGCAGCTGCGCGTCGGTCCATTGAAACCGTGAAGGTCCGACATAGTCATTGAGAATGAGAAATCCCCCCGGCCTGAGCATGGAGTGAATCCTTTCGACATGCTCCCTCAATGGTGTCAGGTGATGCAGTATGCCTTCGGTGACGATGACATCATAGCTGCCCGGCTCGACAGCCAGTTTCGCGATATCGGCGGCTTCGAAGTGTAGGATGTCAGCAAGTCCCCGCTCCTCGGCGGCCTGCGTCGCATTCCCGATACGGGGCTCGGAAAGATCGACGGCGTCAATACGCGAGAATGCGCCTGTTTCCGCCCAGGCCATTTCATTTCGTCCCGTACCGCATCCAAGGGAAAGTGCGTGCGTCGCTCCCCCGCCAAGAAAGGTCTCTGCAATATGTGTTCTTGGTGTACGGTCGTCCTGCCCGGTCACCATCCGGTTCCAGCGCCTGCGTACAGCGGGGATACTCCCCCAGTGCCGCGGCGCGCCGTCTGTGTGCTTCCAGGTCTCGACGACACGCTGCTGTTCCGGTCGCATGAGTTTTCCGAACAGCTTCCGGCCCTGTCCCTGAAGCACCTTTTCCGCAAGACGGCCGAAATCATGAATATTGACGAGATTGTCCCACATGCTTCCGCTTATCCAGAGAAGGTATGATCGCTTGCCTGGCCGTCTGCCGGGTCTCGATACGATGCACCGATTTCACCACGCAGACCGGGCGGAACAGTGTTGCCCGGATACCTGCTGACCGCCAATGGCGTCACTGGCTGTCCCGCATCCGTCCCGCAGTACGATTGAGTATTTTTTCCATCTTCTCCACGGCGCCCTCACAGGCCAGCACCGGTGTCGGTGCGTTGTTGCTCGCAGATACCGGGGGCAGTCCTTTCGGACGCGCCTCGACCACACAGCGGATATCATCCTTGCCGGTTTTCATACTGCTGTTTTCATCGGAAATATGTACTTCCACACGCGTGATCCAGTCACTGAATCTTCCGAGCGTGCCTTCGACTTCCGATGTGATACGCTGGGTCAGGGCCTCCCCACCTTCAATCTGATTGTCGGTCTGTACATTGATCTGCATTGCTGTGTTCTCCTTGTGTAATGACTGATCCTTCCCATTGCCGATGATTGAAATATCGTCATCTTCCGTTCAAACATCAACAACACAGCGGGGACGACTCCCGGACGCATTGTGCTCTCCCTGTTTCTGCGGCAGGCAGGTTCGATCGGTTCTGTCCGTAATCCCGGCTGCAGGAGCTATTTATATTCTCAGGAAAAACACCGTCGCAATCGATGAAGTACGGACCGGACGACTGCCGACACTAGCCGCAATTGAAACAGCCGTCTCCGTCGCCCTCGGAATTCGGAACGCGTTGCTCGCCACCACCCTGATTGAGCAGCAGCCCGGGAAGATAACGGGACGCCCGTCCGGCGCCTTCACGACGCAGCCAGCCAGCCAGAATCAATTCCTGCAGATCACGCCGGGCCGTTGTCTCCGATACCTTGCAATGTCCGGCATAGTCCCTGCTGGTGATTTCTCCCTTCCGGTACACCAATCGCAAGGCGGACTTCTGACGGGGAATGATGACCGGATCGCGCTCGATCCGTTTGGTGGGATCCATAAAAGCTACATACTGATCTCTCTTTGCAGACATACGCTCAACTCCGTGTCACAGGGCGTTAATTACGGATATACATGATAAACATTATACGCATATCACGCAAAGCAGATCTGCTTGCGAGTGTGGCAGATGACGCAGGGAAAGCGGATACACCAGTCTCGGACATATTCATCCGCTTTCTGCGGGGTATGGAGATTCGTCAACTCCGCAACCGGCATCCCCACGCCTCACCGGACATGCGCTGTACTACGTATCGATGACCGAACAAAGTTGCAGTTCCCCTCCCCACGTTATTGCAGTTTCAGCACTCTCCCCGTCACACTTCCGTCATCGAAATATGCGCGTATGAAAAACAACGTGCCGGAATGGCTGTGCAACCGAATCGTCGCGGATTCGGTATGGACCTCCTTCTCATACACCATCCTGCCTGTGG
>JAGTUW010000057.1 GCA_018224345.1 Bacteroidota bacterium | reverse complement strand
CGCTTTGTCGGACGAACTCGGTATCATCGCTTCGGGCATAGGGACGCTGGGGCATGACGAAACCCTGCTGCCGCGTCTTCTTGAGATCATTCGTGATCGTGACGTCGTACGTGTCATTATCGGATTACCACTAACACTCAAGGCTGAACAGGGTGCCAGCGCATTGAATGTGCAGGGATTCGTTCCCCGGTTGGAAGCGGCCTGCGGATTGCCGGTCGAGATGATTGATGAACGCTTCACATCCAGCCTGGCCACACAGGCCATACGTGATATGGGTGTCGGGAGGAAAAAAAGAAGAGAGAAAGGGAAAGTAGATGAAATCGCCGCGATCATCCTTCTTCAGGGATTTCTCGATTCCAGACAACCCACCTGACTGAAAACAATATCCCGATCCTACGCGGCGATTACCGGTGCTGGAGTTTAATCGTTGTCAGGGAAAGGATGAAAGGTGAGCACGGGGCAGGAGGCGTAGCGGACAATCCGTTGTGCGATACTGCCGATGAAAAATTGCTCAAAGCCCGACCGGGCATTCGTCGCAATAATAATCAGATCAGCGTTAACATCACTGACATAACTTAGAATCTCTTTGGCCGTATCACCCTTATGAAGAGCCCGGATGACAGGGACATCCGGTTTGACGGTTTTCATAAGTTCGTCACACCTGTCATGAATACTTTTGAGAATGACCTTTTCTACAGACTCCTCTTTCAAATCGAGTGTGCGCATGGAAAGAACGGAGAAGACATCCTGGTAGACATGAAGCAGGTGCAAGGTCGCATCGTATGTGCGCGCGACGTTCAAGGCTGTTCGCAGCAGTGGTTCTGCTGCTTCAGTCAGATCAATCGGAACAACGATGGTGGAAATGGATTCCATCATGCGACTAGTCCTGTATGGAAGCCTGATGAGATTTATAGACGTGATACAGAATTGAGCGGATTGATTCGGCTGTGGAATCCGGGCAACGAACGCTTCGACTGTGCTTGAGGAGGCAAAGCTTCGTTGCAATATTCAACTTGTACTCGCCAAACAGGTCCGGCCGTTCGTGAACGACACGCTGCAACAAATCAATCTGTTCGTCTGTCAGTCCGGCTGCATCTTTATCTGCGAGTGCGCTGATAAACTCTTTGATCTGCGCATCCGACATATTGGCAAAATCTTCTTTATTCATCGTTTAATCGTTTCGTACATAGTTAATCCGATTCGGCTTCATCCGTAGCCGCATCTGTGAGTTCTGCCGATTCACGGGCTTTGTTTTTTCCTCGTTCCTTGTCTTCAAACCCGCGGTCCTTTGCATAGTCGAACAGCTTGACTCGAAGCATTTTTCTTCCCCGGTGCAGGCGGGATCGTACCGTACCAATGGGACATTCAACGAAATCTGCGATTTCCTCATAGGTGAATCCTTCTATGTCGCAGAGAATCACTACTGTTCGAAACTCTTCCGGAAGTGACTCGAGGGCCGTGGAAACATCGTCATCGAGTATGTTCGCGAAGATTCGTTCTTCAAGATCGTTCGACGCCGTACTTTCCGCCCGGATGGAGTGATAAAACTCCTCGACATCATTGTAATCAACTTTATCCGGCTCTTTGGAAGAACGCCGGTAGATGTTGATGAACGAATTCTTCATAATTCTGAACAGCCATGCCTTGCAGTTCGTTCCCTGTTCGAATTTGTCAAAAAATCTGTATGCCTTCAGGAAGGTCTCCTGAAGGAGATCGTCAGCCGCATCCGGATCAGCAGTCATGCGGAGAGCGAAATTGTAGAGGGCGTCCATGTGAGGGAGTGCCTCGCGCTCGAAATCGAGATGACGCTTGCGTAGTGCTTCGGCTGATTCCTTGCTGCTTGCCGTTCCTGAACCGACGTCCTCCTGAATTTCAGGATTGAGGACAGACATAATGCTCCATTGCTTTCTCAATAGTTCGTGACATGAAAATATACTCATACTTGTGATGCGATACAATTCCGGCACCGGAAGCAGCAATTCCGAGTAAGATACCCTGGTTTTCAATGATGATTTTTTTATCTTTTATCTGTTGATAATTTGCGGAATTCTGCTATATTTCAATTCAGATACCTTCAATCTGCTTTATTGATACAAATAATACAACCGAAAAAGAAGCCCACACAACACATTTGATGACAACGTCTCCCTGGCTCCATGCTCGTCCCGCTGCGGCTATCTGTCCTCAATGCAATGCGCCTGCACTGAGGCGCAGTCATACGCATTCACGGTTCGAAGTCCGGCGCAAGGAGATCAGCGGTAAACGGCCCTTTCGCTGCCACGTGTGCTCATGGCGTGGGTGGATTGATGAAACGGCGCTTCGTTTTCCCAGCAGCGCTGAGAAACCGCTGCCTCCCGAGATCGTAGGCAAGGATGTCCCGATTCCGGATTTACGGCTCGATGAAGATGCTTCGTCCAACAATACGTCGTCCCCATCGCTGCCTGCCACCGAAAAGCAAGCTGCCACCGGGAAAGCAGAAGCAACAAGAAGCAAGAAGGATGTGGCTTCCGCCGATCAAGTCAGGCGCGCCGGGCCAAAGGATGAACCGACGGAGTCAAGGCAAACGAGCAGAAGGAACGGTGCAAAGCAGGAGATAGATGCAGAGCGGCAGACCGCAGACAGGAATTCGGAACAGAAAGCAGCCGATGATGTGTTTTCGATAAATCCACCGGATTTTGATGCACGGTCGGGTGCCCCCGTCTCTGAAAGTGTGGGTACGAGATTCCATCACCATTCGCGAAATAAGCGGTGGCCATGTCCGAAATGCGGGGAGTATGCGCTGTATCGTTCCCGTGCAAGGACGGTCGCGGAGAAACTGAGAAGCAAATTGACTGCATCGCGTCCATTCCGCTGCCATCGCTGTGCCTGGCGCGGTTGGATGAAGCGGTGACAGCGACAGGTTCAGACTATTGTTCACAATTCCCTTTCACAATCATACAGGTCGATCCATGCAAATCTCAAAATCAGCCGGCTATGCGGTTCATGGTCTCGGATACCTGATCACGCGTGGCAAGCAGGAACCCATCCAGATTTCCCAAATCGCTGCTGAACAGGATGTTTCAAAAACCTATCTGGCAAAGATTTTCCAGCAACTCTCTACTGCGCGTATCGTTGTTGGACACCGAGGCGTCACCGGTGGGTATCTCCTTGCTCGTGATCCATCCGAAATCACGTTGGTGGACGTTATCGAAGCGGTCGATGGCCCCATCATCCGCAGGCACTGCTGTCTGGGTATGTTTGGCTGCCCGATCAAAACCTCTTGTGCAGTGCTCGATGCATTCAGTTATGCGAATCAGCAATTCGTCGACGCACTCATCAATGTCACCATGCAGGATATGGTCGACAGAATGCAGAAGATGGGCTCAGCGTTCCTTGCGCCTCATGCGAAGAAGAAGAAGTAGTCAGCAGTACGGATGTGACATGTTTCGGCTGTCGTGTCGCATGCGCGGAGTTTTCTTTACGTGAATTTTTCAGTGGAACATTGCTGCCCCGCCAGTAAGGCACGGGCCGGCAAGCTTGATACAGATCATGGGGTTATTGAGACGCCCATGTTCATGCCTGTCGGGACACAGGGCACCGTCAAGGCAGTGGAACAACGCGAACTCCTGGAAATCGGTGCGCGTATCATCCTTGCCAACACGTATCATCTTGCGCTGCGCCCCGGTCCGGAGTTGCTGGTAGAGGCGGGTGGCCTCCACCGATTTATGAACTGGGAAAGGCCGATCCTGACCGACAGCGGCGGCTACCAGGTCTATTCCCTGTCCCAGCTCCGGAGAATTGAAGCGGATGGCGTGACCTTTCAGTCGCATATCGACGGCTCCTATCATCGCTTTACTCCCGGGAGCGTACTGGAAATGCAGCGTTCGATCGGGTCCGACATCATGATGATACTTGATGAGTGTCCGCCTGCCGATTGCGGATATGAATATGCGAAACGTAGCGGGGCACTGACGCTGCGATGGGCTTCGCAGGCGCGAACATGGCTTGATCAACTACAGCCTCGCTATGGGCATCGCCAGTATGCGTTCGGCATTGTTCAGGGAAATGTGTTTGAAGACTTGCGGGAAATCAGTGCGCGTGGTTTGATCGACCTTGGCTTTGATGGATACGCTATCGGTGGACTCGCCGTAGGGGAGCCCGCCGAAGTCATGTACCACATGACGGATTTTACGACGGATATCCTTCCGCATGATCGTGCACGCTATCTTATGGGCGTAGGTACACCGGTGAACATCCTTGAATGCATCGAGCGTGGTGTCGATCTGTTCGACTGTGTAATGCCGACCAGGAATGGTCGAAACGCGATGGTGTTCACGCCGGACGGTGCGATGACAATAAAGAAGGAACGGTATCTGCATGATTTCACGCCCATTGACGCGGATT
>JAGTUW010000056.1 GCA_018224345.1 Bacteroidota bacterium | reverse complement strand
GTCTGAAATCCACCGGCAAGGCGCGCATTGTTCCGAATATCTTCCACAATCCATCGCAGCCCAGCATGGATGATTATTACGAACCGTGGACATACAAGTACGACGAACTGTTCACAGCGCCCGAGGGTGCCGATCAACCTACGGCACGTCCGGTGTCCATGGTGACAGGTGAGTACATGGATATCGAGGCGGGACCAAACTGGGACGATGATCTCGGCGGGTCTCCGATCTATGCTGAAAACGATCCGAATCTCGACGCATTGAGCGATGAGCAACGCCGGCAGCTTTTCTCCATCGAACGCCTGGTGTTCTTTTACTTTCCGAGAATCTGCAATCACTGTCTGAATCCCGGCTGCGTTGCCGCTTGTCCTTCGGGAGCGCTCTACAAGCGCGGGGAAGACGGCATCGTACTCATCGATCAGAAGCGCTGTCGCGGGTGGCGGGCCTGTGTCGCGGCCTGTCCTTACAAAAAGACGTTTTACAACTGGAACACCGGAAAGTCGGAGAAATGCATTCTCTGTTACCCGCGGCTCGAGACCGGTCAGGCGCCCGCCTGCTTCCATTCCTGTGTCGGCCGCATCCGCTATCTCGGTGTGTTGCTGTATGACGCGGATCGTCTGACGGAAGTCGCCGCGTTGCCAGACGAGGAATTGATCGAAGGGCAGCGGAGTCTCATTCTCGATCCACATGATCCTGCAGTGATCGCGGCCGCGCGTGAGAATGGTCTGCATGATTCGATGATCGAATACGCGCAGAAATCACCCGTGTACAAATTCGTCAAGGAATGGAAGATCGCGCTGCCCCCGCATATCGAGTATCGCACGCTGCCGATGTTGTTCTATGTCCCCCCCCTCTCTCCGGTGATGTCCGCGATGAACGAAGGGACGGTCACCAGCGTGGACGGAAATTTCTTTCATGACCTCGAACATTCCCGTGTCCCTCTGCGGTATCTCGCACAGCTCTTCGGCGCCGGACATGATGGCAAGGTGCTGGTGGCGTTGAAGAAAATGAAAGCTGTGCGCATCTACCGTCGTGCGTTGACTGTCGGCGATATCACGATGGAGCTTGCCGAACGCGTGCTCAAGGAAGCGGACAGCAGCGTTGCCGAAGCCGAAGCGATGTACCGGCTGACTTCGCTCTGCACCTTTGACGACCGCTTTGTCATTCCTCCCATGCACCGGGAAGAGGCGCTGGAAATGCTCAACGACGATGTCGGCGAACACAAATCCTCGACCGGCTTCGGTTTCGTCGGCAAACCGGAACGGGGGTTGTGATGCATCTTCCCACCGAAGTATTCGATGATTTCGCCACCATGCTCAGCTATCCTGCAGAGGGACAGGATCGTGCGCTGCAGCGCTGTCTGCATTTTCTCACCTCGCATACAGGGGAAACGCACTGCGGCGCTGCGCTTGCCCACTTGCAGTCGTATGCCGAGGCTGTGCAACCCATGAGCATCGAGGAACGCGAGGAGCTCTATACACGCAGCTTCGACATCAATCCCGCCGCCGCGCTGGAACTCGGTTGGCATCTCTATGGCGAGCAGTACGAGCGCGGCGCCTTTCTCGTCACCATGCGTGAACAACTGCGGCGTCATGGTATACCGGAGGAAGGGGAGTTGCCGGACCACATCACGTCGGTGTTGCGTCTGCTTGGACGTCTCGATACGCATGGACGAAGCGCGATGTATGAGCAATCCGTGCACCGCGGTCTGACGGTACTGCGTGAACGCTGGAAGGACGGGGAAAATCCCTACACGCATTGTCTCGATGCCCTGGTGGCGCTGCTTATGCTTCTTTCGCCCACGCATGCAGGAGTCAATCATCATGACTGAACATTTCACGCTGGATTTCGACACCATCCTCATGGTCATTCTGCCCTATGTGGCCTTCGTGCTGTTCCTCGTCGCGAGTATTCAGCGATACCGCGGACAGATGTTCACCTATTCCAGTCTCTCGTCACAGTTCCTCGAAAATCGTCACCACTTCTGGGCGCTGGTGCCGTTTCATTACGGTATCATTGTGATATTGCTGGGCCATCTGATCGGTCTGCTGTTGCCACAGACAGTGCTGGCCTGGAACAGTCAGCCGCTGCGTCTGTACATACTCGAAGTCTCCGCCCTGGTATTCGGTTTGCTGACGCTGGTGGGCCTGCTGGGCATCATATACAGAAGAATGCGCGACATACAAATCCGATTTGTCACCAGCACAGCCGACTGGATCGTTCTCGGCGTGTTGCTCGTGCAGGTGTTTTCCGGAATTTACACCGCATTGTTTTACGGGTGGGGTTCGTCCTGGTATGCCTCGACCGCAGTGCCGTATCTCTGGTCGCTGGTGTTGCTGAGTCCGTCTGTGGAATATGTGGCCGCCATGCCTGTCATGGTCAAACTGCATATCATCGGGGCATGGGCCATTCTCGCCCTGTTTCCCTTCACACGTCTGGTGCATGTGCTCGTCGTTCCGAATCATTATCTGTGGCGCAGACCGCAGCTCGTTCGCTGGTACGGTATCCGTCGCCTGACCGGAGGCGGAGCGTGACATGAACCGTCCCGAACTGCTCGACTTCTCGCGTGAGCGCATCCGGATGCTGCATTTCACCTGGATTGCGTTCTTCATTTCCTTTTACATCTGGTTCAACATGGCGCCGCTGGCGACGACCATGTTGCGTGAAGTCGGGTGGCTGACGACGGAGCATCTGAAGATTCTTGCCATCTGCAATGTGGCGCTGACCATCCCGGCGCGTATTCTCGTCGGAGCGCTGATCGATCGCTTCGGTCCGCGCATCGTGTTTTCGGGACTTCTGATACTGATGGCCTTTCCCACCTTCGTCTTTGCCTTCGGCAACAGTTTCACGCAGTTGCTGGTGGCCCGTCTGGTTCTGGGTTCCGTCGGAGCGAGTTTTGTCATCGGTATCCGCATGGTCTCGCAGTGGTTTCCACCGAACATGATCGGCCGCGCCGAGGGGTTCTATGCCGGATGGGGAAATTTCGGTTCCGCCTGGGCCGCGATCACCCTGCCGTGGATTGCGCTGACCGTGATGTATCAGTGGTTCGGGATGACCGAGGACGGCTGGCGCTGGGCGCTGTTCGTCAACGGGCTCGTCGCCCTGGTGTACGGCGTCGTCTATTACTTCGTCGTACGCGACACACCGAAGGGCATTGCGTTCGTCGGAGCGAAAAAAATGCAGCCGATGGAGGTTTCATCCTACAAAGATCTCGTTCAGTATCTGCTCTGGTCCTTCCCGCTGGTCGGGGCATTGGGTCTGCTGGCCTGGCGGCTGCACATGGTCGAACTTCCCGGTGAAGACAATGGCGGGGGTTCATTTCTTCCTGTTGAATATCTGTACCTGATTTTCGCCGTGCTCGGCATTGTCTATATCATCCATACAATCAAAACGTTGCAGGTGAATCTGCCGATACTGCGCAGGGGAGTGCCGGAATCGGAGAAATATCCGTTCAGCAGTGTGGCCGCGTTGAACATGACCTATATCGCAAATTTCGGGGCAGAACTGGCGGTGGTCTCCATGCTGCCGGCATTCTTCGAAAGCACATTCATCGTCGGCCCTGAATTCGCCGGCCTGATCGCCTCCAGCTTCGCCTTTGTCAATCTTGTAGCGCGTCCGTTGGGCGGACTCATTTCCGACAAGATGCACAACAGAAAGCTGGTCATGAGCATCTATATGCTGGGCATCACAGGTGGGTTTGCCACCATGGGCTTCATCACCGGAGTGTGGCCGATCTGGGTCGCCGTCGCCGTTACGATACTCTGTTCGTTTTTCGTTCAGGGTGCGGAAGGTGCGACCTTCGCCATCATTCCCCTGATCAAAAAACGCATGACCGGACAGATCGCCGGCATGGCCGGGGCCTACGGCAATGTCGGCGCGGTGTTGTATCTCGTTGTCTATTCCTATGTGGATGGCAGCACGTTTTTCTTCATTCTCGCCGCCGGCGCTGCAGTCAGTTTTCTCTTCTGCCTGGTCTTTCTCAAAGAGCCGAAGGGCGCTTTCGACACGCAGCTCGATTACGGTGCGGAGCAGACGGCCGGCAGCGCTGCGGTCGCGCGCGGACAGGCCATGCGCGGTGAGCGGGAGCTTCCCGTCGACGGGGCTACCGCGCACCCGCAGAACAACACTACCGTCACCGAACAGGACACCGTGGAGGGTGAACAATGAAAGCACTGGAGAAATGGGAACCGGACAACGAGGAATTCTGGACTGCGACCGGAAGCCGGATTGCATGGAGAACACTGTGGATCACGACGTTTTCGCTCGTGCTTTCCTTCGCCACCTGGTTTACGATGAGCGCCGTGGTCGTACGGCTGCCCGCCATCGGTTTCACATTCAGCACGATGGAACTCTTCTGGCTGGCAGCCATGCCGGGACTCGCCGGCGGGTCGCTGCGCATCATCCACACCTTTCTGATTCCGTTGTACGGCACGCGCAAGGTGATCACGGTTTCGACCTTCATCAAGCTGTTGCCGGTGATCGGAATCGGACTCGCGGTCATGGACCCGGAGAGTCCCTGGTGGTTGTTCATGCTCCTTGCCTTCATGGCGGGCTTCGGGGGGGGAGATTTCTCCTCCTACATGCCCAGCACCAGTCTGTTTTTTCCCAAGCGACTGCAGGGAACGGCGCTCGGCATACAGGCGGGTATAGGAAATTTCGGTGTCAGCATCGCCCAGTTCGTTACACCGTGGATCATCGGATTCGCGGCCTTCGGCGCCCTCGTGGGTGGGCCGCAGACCATGATGAAGGAGGGGGCCGCGCAGAATGTCTGGCTGCAGAATGCCTCCTTCGTCTATATCCCATTTCTGCTGCTGATGACACTGCTGGCCTGGGTGTATCTGCGTCGGGTGCCCGTCAAGGCGTCCTTCCGCGAGCAACTGGATATATTCCGCAACAAGCATACCTGGTTCTGTACCATCACATACGTGATGACCTTCGGGTCGTTTTCCGGTCTGTCGGCGACCTTCCCTCTCATGATCGCGATCGTGTACGGAGATTTCGAGCAGGCGCCGGACCCGCTGGCCTATGCCTTTTACGGTCCTCTGGTAGGCAGCGCCGTGC
>JAGTUW010000055.1 GCA_018224345.1 Bacteroidota bacterium | reverse complement strand
TCGATTTCATTTCGCAGCGATTGCTTACGTTCTTCCATGAGCTGAAACTCACGCTCTGCGTCGAGCACAGTCTCAGACAACAGGGATTGCCCTACATCCTGTTCCGCCATTTCCGAACGCAGCGTTGCGAGCGCTTTGGAGACTTCTCCATCTTCGCTATCTATCCGTGCGATCATCCCGTCGATGGTTTCTTTCCTGCCGTCAACCCGCTCAATTTCATTTTTCAGCTGTGTCGTATCCTGCATCAACTCCAGCCGGCGTTGCTGACGACTTTCCGTCTGCAGTCTTTTTTCGGACAATTGTTCTTCCACGTCCTGATGCGCATTCCGCAAGCTCGCACTTTCCGCTTCCAGGCCGCCAAGTTCGACAATGCGGCTTTCCAGATCTCGTGTCAGTACCTCTTTGCGTTCAATGATATCAGTTATACGGCTCTCATAACCTTGTTTATCATCTTTTAACCGTTCCGCTCTCTGGAGCAATGAACGCTCGCGCTCTTCGTTGACGAGCAGGCTCTGTCTGGTTTCGTTCATTCTGCCGGAGAGCACCGCATGTTCATTTCTTCGAATCTCCAGCCGATGTTCAATATCATTGGCTTCACTGCGATGTACTTCGAGCAGCGTTTCTTCTTCCTCCATCCTTTTGGACATGCTGTTTCTTTGGTCTATTGTCGCGAGCAAGCGTTCTTCGAGTGGAGCGAGGCGTCGGAACAAGTTGACATAATCACGTTGGAGAACGTCGACTTCCAGCATACGGAGACGTTCCATATACTCATTATAGCGTTCCGCCTTTTTCGCTTGCCTGTTCAGCGAGTTCACCGTTTTACTGACTTCAGTGATAATATCGTCGACGCGCAGCAGATCGGAGTCGACATCGACCAGTTTTCTGAGTGCCTCCTTCCGGCGCGCCTTGTATTTCGTCACTCCGGCGGCCTCTTCGAAGAGACGTCTCCGTTCCTCGACTTTATCGCTGAGAATGGTTTCAATCATTTTCAGTTCGATCACTGAGTAGGCATTGGCGCCCATCCCGGTATCCATGAAAAGGCCAAGAATATCCTTAAGCCGGCAGTTTGTGCGATTCAGAAGGTATTCACTTTCACCGGATCTGTACACACGTCTGGTAACCGTTACTTCATTGTATTCGAGTGGCAGAATCCCCTTGTTATTGGTGATCGTCAGGGAAACCTCCGCCATCCCGATCGGCTTTCTCTGTTTTGATCCATTGAAAATGACATCTTCCATCTTATCGCTGCGCAGCGTCGAATACCGCTGTTCCCCGAGTGCCCAGCGCAAGGCGTCGACTATATTTGTTTTCCCACAGCCGTTCGGACCAACGATCGCCGTCACTCCGTCATTGAGCACGATATTGGTTTTTCCGGCAAAGGACTTGAATCCGAAGAGCTCGATTTTACTTAGATACATGTATTCCGTCTCTAACGTGAACCATCAGGCAGTGACATGGAGGTACGTCCACCATATATCCGCGAAATAGCGGAGATATCCGAACACTCCATAATTGCCGTCAAGCGAAATCAACCACCAGGCGATTCCTCCGCTGAGGAAAACAAAACCGGCAATGTAAAAATACCCCAACCGTACATCGAGCACAATCGCGACTCCTTTCAGTACGCGACTGATAATCCAGACGTGGAACACCCCATAGATGATGAGTGCGAGAATATCAATTCCTGGCAACTCCATCAGCCGATACAACACCATACCGAGGGGGGCAAGAATAATCATCGGCAGTACGGACCACATTGATACGCTGAGCGCATCGAAAAGAGTCACCTTGCGGCGGCTCAGAACTGCAGCACTGCGGAGAATGACAGTAAAGACAATGAGAAGAAGGAAAAAAAACAGCGTCGTCACCGCAATGCTGTGGAAAGGATTCCAGGCAGCGTAATTGATCCATTGCTTCAGCGGAATGTTGTGAACAAACTGGGAGATCACTGCATCCGCGAGCAGATTCGTTCGCCAGAAATACAGAAGGTTGCTGAACAGCAACGCCGCCGTCAGAGCGCCAATAAAACCGATCATCGAGGTTTGAAAGATCGAGAGCATACGCTGATCGCGTACATCTGCAAAAAAGTTATAGGGTCTCATCAGGGAACGACTGACGTTTTCCCGGAAACGGCGAAATAGATTATAGACAATGGCAAATATGAAAATGATAAAAATTCCGACGACAATAAAGGCTACCGGATGTTCTTCCTCGAAGGCCCCGGTGACGAGTACCGGTGATTTCTCATTATTGAAACTGGCCTTGAGAACGTCATACGCGATACGTTTCTGTCGATACTGATCGACGATCCCTGCTGTCGCTGTATACTGATGGATACGGTCGACGGCCATGATCGGCCGTGAGACTGCCCAGTCGGCAAAGGAATGGACGAAAAACCCTGCAAAGCCAAGTTCACGAACCTCTTTGTAGAGACGAAGAAAGAATTGACCCTGGGCATCAATAGATCTCGTATCACTGTACCCATTGTAGTTGTCGATCTGCACAGGATACATCAGAGATCCAACGAAGACGGACGCAACATCCTGCAGTTCGGCATAGTGCCTCAGGAGTTCCTCGATCTCATCAGGTGATTCCGGGAACACATCGATCCCGATCATGTCCAGACCTTCAGGCATGTTGTCCGGCAGCTTCGTTTGATAGGAGAGATACGACAACCGCTCCTCCCCGCTTTTCATCACGCTCCCGATTTCATCGAGATACCGCTGCAAGGCATCACTGTTCTGTTCCACCCCCTGGGCGTAACCGAACGCAACGAGTGACGGGTGACTGTGGTCACGTGCTAATATTTCTCTGAACGCGTTTTTCGCAGTTTCGCGGAAGGCGTCCTTTTCGAAAAAACAATCCGGGAGATTCCGGACCGGCAGATCCTGAAAAATCAATATTCCGTATCGATCACACAGTGAGTATACATACGGATGCACCGGACCGCTGACCAGACGAATAGCGTTGACACCAAGGTTTTTCATCATCAGCACGTCACGTTCCATCTCATCAAATGACAAGCTCCGGCCGTGCCGCGGAGAATCCTCCATATAGGTCAACGACTTGATAAACAGCGGCGTGTCATTCAACATGAAGCCCTTTTCACCGGTGCGAACACTGCGAAACCCTATCAGATGAACCGTCTCGTCAAGCACAGTCGTCCCTCTCGAAACACGTTGCCTGAGATGGTAGACGGTCGGTGATTCCGGCGACCACAGACGAACGGAGGGAATCGTGACGCGGAGTTCAACTTCCCGCAGTCTATCGGATTCAACCGTGACACGTTCGACTTCACTACTCGCGACCACCGTATTGGACAGCGGGTCAATGACATCGAATTGATACGACACAAAACTTCGCCGGAAGCCCGCTTCAGAAGCTGTCGTATCTCCAGGCAAAGACGAGATTTCACCAGAATTCAGCAGAGTACGGCAGCGCAGCGTTGCCGGGCGGTCTGCCCCATTAATCTGCGTTGTAACGTAACTTTCCTGTACCCACACACCCCGATGCGCCACGATCCCGATATCATGGACAATCCCGCCATAGTGAAGACGATCCCAAAGCTGTTCATATGCAGGCACCGTCTCATGCGCATTGAGCTGATTGTGCACATAAATTTCGATTGTATTGGTACCGGCGCGAAGTATCCCCGGAGTGATCTTGAATGCGAAGCTTGTCAGTCCCGCATGTTTACCGATAAACTTACCGTTAATACTTATTTCGCAATAATAGGAAATGCTCAGTGCGTTGATCTGAAAGACTGAAGAGGCCAGCAGTGCACGAGGAACAGTGAAGTTGCGACGAAAGTGACCATGGTGTTTCCCTGTGTAAGACGATGGAACAGAAACCGTATTCCATGTCTCCTGCCCATCGATCCGGTAACTCCATTCACCATTGAGATCGATCACACTCCTGTATTCCGAAGCAGCAAGCGACCCCATGCTGAGATCCGTCGACAGAGCCCGATTCTGCTCGAGGAACACTGGTTGCGCAGACAGCGATCCTGCAGCGAGCATCAGGAAACACAACGCAGTCACTGTGATGCATCGGGAGGACGGGAAAAAAAGATTTCTGCTAATCGGTATCATCAAAATCACCGTGCGGTTTTGCATGAACGGAAATTTACGAAACCTCGGCCTACGAACAAAGACCGGGCCCTCCGGCGCCAATATGATTTTTTCAGCACACGGCCTCGTGAAAAGCTCGAATTATGCAACAGTTCGTACCAGCGAAACGCGGTTCCGACAATAAACGATCATAAGTTAAGTAATAACAAGCACATACAGCCTCAACAGCCAATACAAGAATAAGAGATCGTATACATTGCCATAATGGCTGACCCCCGAATCAACGAGCCAGCTATTCATAAATAAATTTCATGCCGTCCGTATTAAAATCAAGATAATTCGCTGATGTTCACACCGGATTCATAATTATCACAGATTATCCCCGGCCACGCGCTTCCATACCAGACACACAGTTATTCAGCTTGCGGCAACGGAACACACACCTTCCGACACAACACGCCCCCCGGCAAAGAAGGAAGCATTGCGCGTCATCAACTCCGGCGTCACACAATATCTTTTTATGTATTGCAACATAACAGCGTCACAGCACATGGCAAATGCAGAACGTGTACAAACGTCTTCCATAATCCGCGTATTTCTGTTCATTGATGCACATCCACTGGACAAGAACATGAAATCTCCCGACTTGGCAGCGATGTGACAGAAAACTGATTGAGGAAGCAGCTTGACACGCAACTGCCGCTCACACATGTGTTGTATCAGGATATCGGGAATCAAAGGAGAGAGCACGCACACGGCCTGCGGGGAAAGCTCCCACGCACCAGGCAGCATATATCGACAATCAGCCTGTTTCACGTGAAACAAACAAACCCCCTTGCAGATCAAGGGGGTTTGTTTCACGTGAAACACGAACCATGGTTAAAACTTTTTGGACTTTTTGGAGGATTTTTGCTGTTCTTTCGCTTTTTCCTGCATATTGGCCATTGCACGTTCCATCCAGCCTTTCTTTTGTTTTCCATCTTTTCTTTTCACTTTCTCCAGCGGCTCATCCTCATGTCGTTTATTGATCATGTATTGTTGACCAATAGAGAGAAGATTGAACATGAAATAATAGAGGTTCAGGCCCGAAGGGAAGGCATTGAACAGGAACCAGAACATGACGGGCATGATATACACCATCGATTTTTGCCGTGGATCCTTGATAGTCATTTTTTGCTGAACGAACATGGTAATTGCCATCATGAGGGCCAGGCCGCTGACGAAGGACATGCCCAGGACGGGAATTTCGAATGGAAGGGAGAGGAGGATATCGGGCGCCGACAGGTCGTCGATCCAGCTCACAAATGGCTGATTTCTCAATTCAATCGTGGAGCGGAAGATCGTGAACAGGGCAAAGAGTATGGGCATCTGCAAGACCATGGGGAGGCAGCCGCCGGCAGGATTAACTCCGTACTCTTTATAGATCTTCATCATCTCCATGTTCTGTTTCTGCTGATCATCCTTGTACTTCTCCCGTAGTTCAGTGATAATCGGCTGAAGCTTCTGCATTCTCTGCATCGAACGCATGCTGGTTTTTGTCAGCGGGTAGAGCAGCAATTTTATGATTATCGAAAAGAGTATGATGACGAAACCATAATTGGGAATGAAGCTGTGCAGAAAACTGAACAGCGGCATGACCAGATACTCAGAGAATGGCCGAACAACGAACTGCCATCCGAGACTGAGCACCTGCTCCATGCCTTTGTATTGCTCGGACAGGAGATCATAATCCATCGGACCGATGAATATTGTAAAGGATGAGCTTTCCCGCTCCTCGCCGCGATACGTTACACGTATGCCTGCCTCGTAAACTTCACGTTGTCCTTCGTTGGGATATTTGAACATCCTGCCTTCTATGTACGCACCGTCCCCCATAAATCCATCGCGCACCATCAAGGCATTGAGAAAGTATTTATTCTTGATGACTATCCATTCTGTATCTCCCTCGAACAGTTCTTTCTTGATCTCGGTATCGTCTGCATTGAAGGAGTTTCTCGACGCGTTTACCATGACATCCGCTTCGGAGAAGCTCGCCTCTTCCACGCTGTTTCTTTCGGAAAGTGCCGGAGAGTGGAACGTCACCTGATATTCATAATTTGCTATGACTTCACTCATATTCACCATCTCGACATCGAGATCGACGGTAAACCCTCCGTTTTTGACAACGAAGCGTTTGATCAATGCCACACTGTCATTACGCACGGGCAAGATGGCTTCGAAAACAAAGGACATGGTATCGGAGAGAACGACACGACCGCCTGACGGATATTCACTAAATCGGAAATAGAGGTCCTTCGTATCTATGAATCTGCCGTCGGAGCTTGCAAACACGATATTATAGTCGCTGGAGCGTGCCCAATCGATAAGTTGAAGAGGTTCGTCGTCCCAGGTGACAAAATTCTTGAGTGTGAAGCGCTTGATGCTTCCGCCGCGGGAGGAAAAAAGAACTTCATACTTATCGGTTTCAACAGTGAAGGTGACATCCTTCCCCTCAGCCAGATGCGAAAACCATTTGCCATATCTCGCTGTGGCGGGATCTGCATCGGTGGTATCGGCAGCGGCGGGAATTTCGGCTTCGACATCGTCCGCGACTTCTCCCCGCTCGGTACCGGGTCGTTGATCCTGTTGTGCCTGCTGGAGTTCTTGTTCCTGTTGTTGCTGTCTCTGGATTTCTTCCGGACTCGGTGTCGTATAGATCATCCAAACGACAAAGAGCACGGCGATGAGAACAAAACCAATGACCGCATTTCTGTCCATAATGTTATCACGTTGTTATTATTGGGTGTTATGGTACAGGATCGTACCCTCCGTCGTTCCAGGGATGACAGCGTGCAATTCTTCGTATCCCCATCCAACCGCCTCGTATGGGACCATGCTTCTGAATTGCTTCCATCGTATAAGACGAACAGGTCGGATAATACCTGCAAGAAGGCGGAATAAGCGGTGAGATCGCGATCTTGTAAAACCGTATGAGAAAAACGAGAACCGTGGCAACAGCTCTGGTCATTGTTCCCTCAAACGGTGCAGGACGGATTCGAGAAGCTTTATCATAGAATTGTCGACATGTTCAAATGATACCGGAGCCGGCAGGTTCTGCGCATCTATCAAGAGCACGATATGTATCTGCAATTGATAGACAAGGCAATATTCACGCAATTCATGAGCCCGACGACGAAATGATTCACGGAGTAAACGTCGCAGCCTGTTGCGCTGCACGGCATTGCCTGCTTTTCTAACAGCAAATCCCACCATACACTGGTAAGGTGGGATTTCCCGCTTGATGTCGTAATAGAACCGGATTTTCTCATGCCTGACATACGCCCGCCTTGAAAGCACGCGTCCGAAAGCCCGGTACCCACGAAGAATTTCTGATTTCGATAAGCGGTTGTGAACCGGATTATCGGTGTTTCGGCTCGTCACTGACAGTGAGTCTCCAGCGCCCTTTCGCCCTGCGGCGTGCGAGCACGCTGCGGCCACTCTTTGTGGCCATACGTGCGCGGAATCCGTGCTTGTTACTTCTCTTTCGGCGACTGGGTTGATACGTGCGTTTCATATGATTTCGTTTATTTTTTGGTAGTCCTTACAGAACTACTAAGTTAGGCACAAATCAGATATAAAATCAAGTGTATCGGGTAGTTTTTCTTCGAAGAATATAAATGAATAATGGGGCGCCAAGTGCGGCCGTCACGGCTCCAACAGGTAACTCATTCGGTGTGATAATGCTTCGTGCGATCAAGTCGGATATTATCAGGAAATTCGCCCCCAGGAAAAAGGAGACCGGAAGCAACAGCCGGTGATCGGGTCCGAAAAGACGGCGTGCGACATGGGGGACAAGCAGGCCGATAAACCCGATGACCCCGGAAAAACTTACGACAAGAGCTGTCAGCAGCGAAGCCAGTATGTACAGAAGCGCCTGGAGCCGTTTAACATCGACTCCCAGATGCATGGCAGATTGCACACCGAGAGCGAGGATGTTCATACGCCCGGACAACAGGTAAAGAAACAGAAAGAGCAACACGACACCAGGGAGGAGTATGGCGACTTCACCTGAAGTCGTACCACCGAGATAGCCGACCAGCCAGAACAGAGCGTTTCTCACCGGGCGGTCCATTGTCGAAACCATGCCGAGAATTATCGCGGAGAGAAAGGCCCCGATCATTACACCACTCAGGATCAATGTGTTGCTCTCAAGAGCGCCACGTAACCCCAGCCGGTAGACGACAGCGACAACAAGCAATGCGGTGAAAAAGGCCAGCGCCGGCTGCAAGATAACCGAAATCGACACCAACCCGAGTGCAATCGCTATCAACGCACCAACAGCAGCACCACTTGAAACACCAAGTATATATGGATCCGCCAGAACATTGCGGAGGAGGACCTGAAAGACAACCCCCGCCGCCGCAAGCCCCCCCCCAACAAGCAGAGCGGTGATAACGCGTGGAATGCGTATCTCGAAGAACACGGCGTGCATTGGATCTGTGGTATCGAGTTCCACGCTGGAAAAAAGTGCGAGCATATCCGTGAGGGTAATCGGATAAGAGCCGATATGGAGGGAAAGGAGAATACAGGCAAGCGTGGACAGCGCGAAAACGACACTGACAGTCACTACACGATACGCCGTTATAACAGCGGGAGACGTTATGCCGGCTCGTTGTCCGATGCTTCGATCATTTTCCACATTACATCCTTGAGCTCGGGTAGTCCCTGACCGCTGACAGCGGAAAACTCCTGAATCCGGACAGGAAGCTGCGCACGAAGTTCCCGTATGCGACGCTCCGCGTCTTCATCGGCTATATCCATCTTTGATATGCAGATAAACCATGGTTTATCTGCCAGCTCGCCGCTGTGTGAGGAAAGTTCATTACGAAGTATCTGGATATCCGAGCTGTAATCATCGGATTGACATTCTATAAGGATTGCAAGGACACGCGTCCTCTCGACATGTCTGAGAAACTGTATCCCAAGCCCCTTTCCCTGATGCGCTCCCTCGATCAAGCCCGGTAAATCGGCGAGCGTAAAGCCGTCATATTCCCTGTATCGGACAATACCGAGATTCGGTTCAAGAGTCGTGAAGGGGTAATCTGCGATTTTCGGTTTTGCGGCGGACAAAACGGAAATCAGTGTTGACTTCCCGGCATTCGGAAACCCGACCAGACCAATATCGGCAATGAGTTTCAGCTCAAGAAGCAATTCCCTTTCTATCGCTGGACGGCCATCTTCGGCACGCCGGGGCGCCTGGTTCGTCGATGTCGCAAACTCGGCGTTTCCGCGACCTCCACGGCCACCCACCGCCGCAGTGAACTGTTGACCGGGTTCAACCAGATCCACGAGTAATTCCGTCGTCGCTGCATCACGCACTATGGTTCCGCACGGAACTTCGATGACGATATCTTCACCTGACTTCCCGGTTCGGAGTGATCGCTGTCCTTTCGAGCCATCTTCCGCCTGATAGCTTCTCCGGTAACGATGATCCAGCAAAGTAT
>JAGTUW010000054.1 GCA_018224345.1 Bacteroidota bacterium | reverse complement strand
GACATGCCTTGCTTGATCTCGCGGTGGCGCACTATGCCTGGGACCGTGGCGATGGTTTTCCCGGGAGTGCAGTGTTCACCGCCGCGGCCGATGAAGTGCAGACCAGCGGAACACTCGCATTTTACGCCGGTCGTGGCTTGTTGACCGCGGAAGATTACGAACGGGCAGTTGATGCACTGAAAAAGGCGCTTGCACTTGACGAATCGTTCACCCTCTCCGCATATTTTCTCGCCGAAGCGGAATTGCGGCGTGAACCTCCGCGCTTTGACCAGGCGATCAGGAACTATGAGCTTTTTCTCTCTACTCCGGATCAGCACCGCATCGGAAATCCGGCAGCGCAGCGGCAGTTGATGGATGATGCACGTGCGAAAGTCGCGGAATTGCGACGCAGGGGGTTGCAGTGAATTACCGGCAGGAGCAGGAATGCTTTCATGATTCATCACAGATCGGATGACGGCAGGCGATGACGGCGAAACAACGCAGGAAAACAACGACGGGAGGAAAGTCCACGAAGCCAGGGGCCGACGAGCGACATGTCACGGCAGGAGTCGTGGATACTGTGCGCGGTCCGGCTTCCGTCAATGCCATGCTCGCTATGATCACGGCATTCGTGCTGTTCCGCGGGGTCATGGTCCTGGCGGACACAGAGGGATTGCGTCTCTGGGGAATTGATTTCGGCAGCTATGTTTCATCGGAGCTGCTGTTGCATGGCATGCTGTGGCTTCCGTTGCTTTTTCTTCTGCCCGGAGTGGCAGCGGTGTTCATGCGCATTGTCGAAAGCAGCCGGGGGAAAAAGGAGCATTCAGCGGAGTCCCGGGAAGGGAGCCGTCGGTTGTCAGATTGGAGGCATCTGCTCACTCCCGCCGTCCTGACCTTGCTCGCGGCGGTTGTTGCCTGGAACATTCAGGTCGGCTATGCCTTTCTCGGGGATGGCACCTGGTATGTCGCAGAGTTGTATCGGAGCATGATGTTGCCGGACTATGCGAACAGTATGATCAAGCCCAGCGCCTGGCTGACAGGTATTCTTCTCGATGAAATGGCGAAGATGTTGCGTCCCGACGACATCCGCCTTCCGTTTCAGCTTGTCGGTATTGCCGGTATGGTTGTCGCCGCCGCTGCGGTGTTTTTCTCTCCTGTGAGGGAAGCGGTTTCCACGCGACTGGCGGCGTTTGCCTTCTTTCTTGTTTCTGCCGGGACGTTGCTGTTTTTCGGGTATATAGAGTTGTACGCCCTGGTCTACGGATTGAGCATTGCCTATCTGGTGACTGCCTGGCAATGTCTGCGTGGAAATCTTCCCCTGTGGGTTCCGGTTCTCCTGTTGGGGCTGGCCTTGCCCTTCGGCGGTATCGCCGTCGTGTGGTTGCCTTCCCTGCTGCTGTTGCTGCACTGGAGGCGATATGGCGAAGGAGGGATGATATCATTACACCATGCGGCGATCATTCTCATGCTGCTTCCGCTGATCGCCGTGTTGTTTCTCTATATGGTGACAGGCGGCAGCGATGACAATGCCTATCTGGTTGCGCTGCTGCCGTATGAGCGTGTCGTGGACGGTATCCGTACCGGTTGGCAGCGTTATGTCTTGACCGCGCCGGAACGCTGGGCGGATATCGGGAATATGTTGCTGCTGGGGCTCGGTCCGTTGCTGTTTCTCATGCCTGTGTTGCTGATCAGAGCGGCCGGGCAAGGGCTGCTGAAGCGTCCTGTCGTTCTTTTCGGGCTGGTCGCCGCCTCGGGCGGATTCGTCTTTCTCCTGTTCGGCAATACCTTCCTGGGGCTGGCACGCGACTGGGATGTCGGCGCCTTTGCACTGCTGGGTATGCTGGCGCTGGCGCTGATACTCTGGGCTGAGATGCAGGCACCGTTGTTGCGCTTCCGTGTGATGCCTGTATTACTTGTTGCGCTGGTGACGCAGTGTGTGCTCTGGTGTGCCGTCAATCTCTCCGAGGAGGATTCTGCGCAACGCTTCGAGCACATTGTCGAGATGGATGCAGGTCTGATCCTGCCGATGAACAGTTTCACTGCCTGGGAAAATCTCCGGAAATTCCATCAGTCCGGAGGCGATGAAAGCGAATATTTCCGTGTATTGCGCAGACAGATCGAAACCGGATATCGCTCTCATATCGGTTATGCTGAGTATCTGAGCAGTACGCTCAAGCTTCGTGATGCACGGCAGCGGAAGGCAGAGATCGGCCGTCTGCTCGCAGCATACGGACAGGTCCTCTCCTCTGCGTATCCTGAGGATGACTTCCGCCACGTTCCTGCGCAGGACAAGCGGGAGTTTGCAGCGCGTCTGCTGCTTTCCGCCTGGCAGATCGGAGAGCGCGATCTCGCCCGGCGATTCAAGCCGGATTTTCGGTTGCATTTTTCCTCCTGGCCCGAAATCGGCTTGCTGGACGTTCTCCGCGGGGAAGTTGCCGAAGGCGAGGAGGGAAGGGTCATCGATGCCGCGGTTACTGATAGCACCGGGGATGCTTTTCTGCACATGAGTGCAGGCGGGCTGTACCAGCATCTGGGAGAATGGGAACGTGCTGCCGCAGCGTACGAGGCCGCTCTCGAACGCGAACCATCCATGTACCCTTCCTGGTACCTGGTCGCCGCAGAACTGCATCATACGCATACAGGGGACATGGAGAAAGCACGGCTCCTGCTGGAACGCTGTATAGAGCACGCGCCAAACTCGCCGGAAGCTGCCAGAGCGAGGGAATTGCTGCTTCCCTGAGATTCGACCTTCTCCGTAAATCAGTCAAACATTCTCCTGTCCCGGCAGGAGGAGGCATGCCGGCAAGAGTGAAAAACAGGCCTCCCACCTCGTTTGCACTCACTGATGAACCGTCTTTCCTGATAGCCAGTCGTATCAATTTTGACCTTAATAAATACATTTTATCGGTTCTGGAATGTACCGTTATATGTCAGTTTATGCTCATTATCGCTTCTTATTATGGTATATGACGATTATTAGTGAATATTAGGCACATGTGAAGAAACTTCTTCTTTGCGTCTTGCGTTGTGTTGTCTGGCCACTTATATTTCTCTCAGTGCAACAGAGCGCAATATTCAATGGAGGACATAATGAATCATTTATACGGAGCGTTTTTTGACAGACGCATAGCGCACAGGCGGTCCATACTGTCTGTGCTGGCTTTCACCCTCGGACTGTTCCTCGCAGCGAGCGTACCGCAGGCGGAGGCGCAGATTTCGAATTTCCCATATTCACAGAGTTTTGAAAGCGGAAGCACCTATGGACCATGGGGCACTTGGACGCAGGGTCCGGCCTCAAGCAATCCCCGCTGGCAACGGAGAAGCGGTTCGACTGGGTCTTCAAACACAGGACCCTCCGGTGCCCATGACGGGAGCTGGTACATCTATCTCGAGACCAGCGGTGGTTCCACCGGCAGCACTGATTATGTGACGGGGTCATTCAATTTCTCCTCGGTGACTTCACCGTACATCTCTTTCTTTTACCACATGTACGGTTCTTCGATGGGAACCCTGGCCGTCGAGGCCTCACTGGATAACGGGACCAACTGGATTGAATTCTGGAGTAAATCCGGGCAGCAGCACAACAGTTCCGGCGCGAACTGGACCAAGGACTCGGTCAGTCTCTGCGCACTGTCCGGCTTCAACAATGTGATGCTCCGATTCAAGGGGGTACGCGGAAGCAGTTACAGAAGTGATATGGCCATCGATCTGGTCAAGGTCTATGACGGGCCGCTGAATCCTGCCACCTATGTTTCTTCGACGACGACGCAGGACAACACGACGGCGACGGGAACGGGACTTGCCGACCAGGAAATCATCGGTGTGGAGATCGACGTAACAGGGGATTGCCCCGCAACGCCGGTCACTTCATTTACATTCAATACGACCGGATCGACCAACGCGTCTGCGGATATCACCGCTGCGAAATTATGGTTTACCGGTCCTTCCGATCAGTTCGCCACTGCGGTACAGTTCGGTTCGACGATTGCGAATCCGAGCGGCAATTTCACTTTCAGTGGTGATACGATAGGTG
>JAGTUW010000053.1 GCA_018224345.1 Bacteroidota bacterium | reverse complement strand
TCACAACGTGACCAGATAAATACCGGACATACGCAGTATCAACTCCGCCATTTTATCAAACCGTCACATAGCATAGATATAACCACCACGGCCTACAGGAATTCTTTCAGCCGGAACTGGTACAAACTCGACAAGGTGTTTGCCGGAGATGACGGGGGGAGTACATCCATCGCGGCACTCCTCGCGGATCCGGAACGCCATGCTTCCGCCTACGATATTATCACCGGTGCGGTCGACAGCGGTGACGATGCACTGAATGTCAAAGCCAATAACCGCGAGTATTATTCCCGGGGCATACAGTCCATTCTCGGCATGCGCTTCGATCAGGAAACGGTGCGGCATGAAGTGGAAGTGGGACTCCGCTATCACCGTGACGAAGAAGACCGCTTTCAGTGGCAGGACCAATATGCCATGACCGACGGAACGATGAAACTGACGACTGCGGGAACCCCCGGCACCGAAAGCAACCGCATCAGCCAGGCGACCGCCTGGGCGGCCTTTCTTCAATACCGTATCACCATCGGCAGGCTTGCACTGACGCCCGGCATACGCTATGAGGATATCCATCTTCAGCGGAACGACTACGGGAAGAATGACCCGCAGCGCAGCGGGGATGCCCTGAAACTGCAGTCGAACATGGTCAGCACATTCATTCCGGGATTGGGCGTGAATTATCGCTTCACCAAGGCAATCAGCAGCTTTGTGGGTGTACACAAAGGATTCTCTCCGCCGGGATTCCGGGAAGGAGCAATGCCGGAAGAAAGCATGAATTATGAAATCGGCGGTCGATATCAGCAGGGTCGCGACAACATCCAACTCGTGTTCTTCATGAACAACTACAGCAACCTGCTGGGTGTGGACCTTGCCGCGGGCGGTGGAACCGGCAGCGGCGACCTCTTCAACGGTGGAGCAGTGGATGTGCATGGAATGGAATTGTCCGCACGCCACGACCTGCTGCGGACCGCCGGCCCGCAGAATATCACCGTGCCGTTGCGTCTTGCATACACCTATACCGATGCTGTCTTCCGCAGCGATTTCGAGAGCGATTTCGGGGATTGGGGGGAAGTCCGTTCCGGCGACGACCTGCCCTATGTCGCACACCATCAATTCAGCATCGGCAGCGGTGTTGAAACCGGATCATGGGGCATCGACTTTTCGTTGCGCTATGTCGGACGCATGCGCACGCAGGCGGGCAGTGGTCAGATACCGGAAGGCGAAGGTACAGATGCACAACTGGTGCTCGACGGTGTGCTGGATTATCAACTCACCGGCGCCGCGAGGATCTTTCTCGCCATGCGTAACATCACCGATCAGACGTACGTCGTGGCACGACGACCCGCCGGCGCGCGTCCCGGTTTGCCCCGAACCATGCTCCTGGGACTGCAGATGAGCTTCTGATCATTTCCGTTTGCGTCACACGCACGGAACGGAAATTCCCTCATCCCCCTGCAATGGGCACGCCGCAGCCGTGTTCTGTGTTATCGAAAGTTGCAATGCCCCGCTGCGGCTTTCTCATGAAGGAAAGACAGTTCCTGATATTGATCACATCGATGTGGATTTGCTGTCAGCCGGGCAAGGCAGTCCCTGATCAGCGTTAAAGCGAAATAAAACAGATTTCATGCAAGGAGCCATGTCTCTGCAGGCGTTAAAGCGAAATAAAACAGATTTCATGCAAGGAGCCATGTCTCTGCAGGCGTTAAAGCGAAATAATAGCGTTTTCACACAGGCAGGACGGTCTCTGATAATCGTTAAAGCAACATAATTTCATTTTCATGCAGGTGCGACAGTCCCTGCTGAACGTAAACCCGAAATAACCCGGATCTCATGCGAACACTATTTATAGATACCATACTCAGACGTATTCTTCCGGCCGTGGTCATGATGGCCGCGTTCCTGTTCCCGGCCTGCGGCGATGGCGACACTGCCGAGGTCGTCAATGTGTACAGTCATCGTCATTACGATGCCGATCGCCAGCTGCTGGAGATGTTTACCGAAGAAACGGGCATACGCGTCAATGTCGTCAGCGCAGGGGCCGATCAGCTTATCAAACGTCTGGAAATAGAGGGTGAGAAATCACCGGCCGATCTGCTGATCACCGTCGATGCGGGCCGCCTCTATCGTGCGAAGGAACGCGGTCTGCTGCAGCCGGTGCATTCCGAAGTGCTGGAACGGAATGTCCCCGCACATCTCCGCGATCCGGAAGGACACTGGTACGGCATGACTCAGCGGGGACGTATCATCGCCTATGCACGGGACCGTGTCGAGGAGGAGGAACTCTCCACATACGAGGCGCTGGCCGATGAGCGGTGGCGCGGACGCATCCTGGTGCGTTCATCGGAGAATATCTACAACCAATCCCTGCTGGCATCGATCATTCTCAACCGCGGCAGAGACGCGGCGGAAACATGGGCCCGGGGAGTGGTAGCGAACATGGCGCGTTCGCCTCGCGGCAATGACACTGATCAGCTCAACGCACTCATCGAGGGTGCCGGTGATGTCGCCCTGGTCAATACCTATTACGTCGCCCGGCTTTATGAAGACAGTACCGCAGAGAAACGCGCGAAGGCGGAACGTGTGGGTGTTTTCTTTCCCAATCAACAGAGCAGCGGTACGCATGTCAATATCAGTGGTATGGGAATGACGAAGAGTGCCGGCAACAGGGAGAATGCCATCCGACTCATGGAATTTCTCACCAGTGACCGGGCACAGCAACTCTTCGCCGAAGCAAATCATGAATATCCGATACGGCCCGAAATCCCGCTCCCTCGCGTACTGGCTGCCTGGGGCACGTTCCGCGCCGATACCCTGCATCCCACGGCATTGGGCGAACAGAACTGGGAAGCGGTGAAACTCTTCGATGAGGTGGACTGGAGATAAGCATGCCGGCACAGCAACGAAAGCCGCATGATGCGTCCACATCTGACATCCGGACGTCCGGCATCACCCGTTCCCGGATCATGTGGGAGCGGCTTTTGCGTACTGTCCGTGTGCATGTGTTCTTCGGTCTCAGTGGCTGGACGCTTGCGGCCGGGATGCTGGCTCTGCTCGTGGCCTTCCCCCTGCTCACCATCGGTGTCAGCCTCTTCGACCCGGTCAGTGATCGCTGGGAGCATCTGGTATCTACGCAACTGAGCACCTATATATCCAATTCCGTAATCCTGGTCCTGGGGGTGGGCATGTTTACGCTGCTGGTCGGCGTTTCGACCGCCTGGCTCGTGTCGGCCTGCGATTTTCCCGGGCGGCGTTTCTTTGAATATGCCCTGGTTCTCCCCCTGGCGCTGCCGACTTATCTCGTGGCTATTACCTACGCGGGCGCCTTCGGTTTTGCCGGTACTCTGTATGGTAGCGTGCAGTCCACGTTCGGCAATGCCGCAGCCGTGGCCATAGCCGGCAATATCATGTCGAGGGAAGCGCTCATTATCGTGATGGGTATCGTACTCTATCCCTATGTCTATCTGATCAGTCGCGCCTCATTCATGCAGCAGTCACACTCCGTACTCGAAGTGGCGAGACTGCTCGGACGTTCTCCGGGCAGTACTTTTCTGCGCGTTTCCGTACCGCTGGCGCGACCGGCCATCGCCGCAGGACTGAGTCTGGTGTTGATGGAAGTCTTGAATGATTACGGCGCTGCGAAATACTTCGGTGTGCCGACCTTCACCACCGGGATTTTCCGTGTCTGGTCCTCGTATGACAGTCCGGACGCCGCTGTCCGTCTTGCGGGGATGCTGCTCCTGCTCGTCATTCTGATCGTGCTTTTCGAACGCATGCAGCGTGGACATGCGCGATACGACAACAGCGTCTCGGTATTCCGGCCGGGTGTGCGGTATCGCCTGCGCGGCTTCCGGGCCGCAGCGGCAACAGTGTTCGCCCTGCTTGTGGTCACAGTCGGATTTTTCTTTCCCGTCGGTCAGCTTCTCTACTGGGCGGCAGGAACGCCGGCGGAGCTCGTTGACGGGCGTTTTCTGCGCATGGTGCTCAACAGCTTCGGTCTTGCAGCCATGGCGACCGTCCTCTGCGTGCTCACAGCGGTGATTCTTGTCTATACCGCCAGGCTGCATCGTACCTGGCTGGTCAGAACCATCACGAAAGTATCCGTCATGGGGTATGCCGTGCCCGGAGCTGTGATCGCGATCGGTGTTCTGCTTGTGCTCTCCTGGCTCGACAGCACGCTGGAACCACTGCTGCGGAAGTCCTTCGGACTGTCCATTGGCTTTCTGGTCACCGGTTCGGTGCTGACGTTGCTGTTCGCCTATCTCGTCCGCTTCATTGCCGTATCATTTCAATCCATCGAATCCGGCTTCCAGAGTGTTGCGGAAAGGATGGATGAATCCGCGCGTTCGCTCGGTGCAGGAGGACTTCGCACGCTGCTGCGCATCGATCTTCCGTTGATCCGCGGGCCGCTGCTCGCCGCCGGATTGCTCGCCTTCGTCGATATACTCAAGGAACTGCCGCTGACGCTCATGTTGCGTCCTTTCAATTTCGATACCCTGGCCACACGCGCGTTCGAGCTGGCACAGGATGAAATGCCGGCGCTGGCGGCGGGACCGGCGTTGATTATCGTGGCAATAGGCTTGCTTCCCGTTTTTCTCATCAACAGTTATTTCACCAGGAAATGGCATCATGAATCTGCTGGAACTGAAACATCTGTCGAAAACGTATCGGAAAGGACATCCCCCCGCGGTTGACGGAGTTTCGTTCACCGTACGACGTGGAGAAATCCTGGCCTTGGTCGGAGAGAGCGGCAGCGGGAAATCCACACTGTTGCGTCTGATCGCCGGCTTCGAAATTCCTGACAGTGGTGAAATTCACATCGACGGAACAGCCGTCTGCGGCGCCCGCAACTTCGTCGCACCGGAGAAGCGGGGTGTGGGTATGGTGTTTCAGGATGGCGCTCTTTTTCCACATCTCACCGTGCGGGAGAATATCGCCTTCGGTCTGCACCGGTGGGAGCGGCGTTCCCGCAACGAACGCATCGATGCGCTGCTGGAACTCGTCGGTCTGCCGGAGTACGGGAAACGGTATCCACATCAGCTTTCCGGAGGACAGCAGCAGCGGGTGGCCATCGCCCGCGCGCTGGCGCCAGAACCCGCCTTGCTGCTGCTTGATGAGCCGTTCAGCAGTCTCGATGTCATCATCAAGGAGCAGATGCGTGAAGAAACGCGTGCCATACTCCGACGCAGCGCTGCGACCAGCATACTTGTCACACATGACATTGGCGACAGCATCGCCCTTGCCGATCGTATCGCCATTCTGCGTGACGGTCTGCTGCAGCAGATCGATATCCCCCGTAACGTTTACAATCTTCCCCGCAACGATTATGTGGCCGCCCTGTTCGGAAAGACGAATATTCTGAAAGCGACATGCGCCGACGGGGGATTTGACACAGCCTTCGGTTTTTTCCCGTTCGACGGGGTGCATCCGCAAACAGAGTCTTTTCGTCTCGCGATCAAACCGCAGGACATCCGGCTTTCGTCTGACCTGACCAACAACCGCCGTGCACGTATCATCCGTGTCATCTACAGGGGGAGTCACAAGGAAGTCATCCTTGTGTCATCGCAGTCCACACAGCGGCAGCACGAACTCGTTGCTTTCGTCGATGCCGACAGCCACCTCGCGGAGGGCGCGGAGGTGTCGGTGGATGTGGATGTTCGCGATATACGCGTCGTGCAGGACAGCGCGTAATCATCGAAGGGGAAGAAGGGTATCAGTTCCCCACGTTCTTCACTCATCACTCATCTCGATTTTGTCGGCCGGCAGTCGAACAGTGGGGTGGCGAACACGGTGAACAAAGTCAGCATGCCGGAGAGAATTCCCGCGGTTTCGCCAGGTCAGTGATACAAGGATGGATGACGGAATAAAAAAAAAATTAAGTATATACACAGAATAAGTAAAAGTCAAGGCATAAATAATACCCTTGCCATATTTATTTTTTTTTTGACACGTTACGTCGTAATTAAGTGGACCGTAAATATCTCCGAGCGTGACCAGCCATGACTTTGACTATTGATACGGATAATGATATCAGGAGTACAGACAATGCCCGACAGATGCAGCCCATGATGGAGTGTCGGCGCTGCTCCCGGGCGGTGGGGGTCTTGCGGAAGAGCGCGGGGAGAAAATTTGTTCATTGCACGAGAGTCACGCAGTACTTCAAGTTCGCCGCGGTCGGCGCCGTATTCGGTGCGGTCGATCTGCGTGGAACGGCAGGCGACACGCTGCATGTACCGCTGGACCATCCGCCGGTCCGGGAGGGGGTTATGCAGGACATGCTCGTGTGCGATACGAACACCACCACATTTGCAAATCCGGTGTACTCGCTGATCGCAGTTCTGTCCGCCAGATACAATCAAGTGAATGTGGAGTGTGAAATGAAGAATCGCACCAGTTTGTTTCGTGATGTCAAGCCGAGGAGTACGATCTCATGAAGACAGGATGATCGCATGACCATGCCCGAAAAGACAACAATAGAAGGATAGAGATGACAATAACACATGCATTCGCAATGTTGAGTACCACACTCGTCGTCGGAGCGGGAACGATAGGATATGCCGCAAGTACGTCGAATGCTTCGGAAGTTGGAAATGGGGATGCAGAAAAGAACGTCATAGAGGTATACTTCCATGAACGGGGTTGCGGAAGCTGTTTGGTCAGCCTGGCGTCCTTTGAACGTGCCTATAATGATGTGATATGGGAGGGGGCAAGCGTTGCCCTGAAGAAGATTCTCGTGGTTGATCGTGGCATTGAAGCCACCGCAATCCGGAAGCGAACAGGTTTCGTGTGCGATTCCTTGTTGGTATTTGGGAAGAGCGGATCGGTACATGAAGGATTGCCATTGAATGGGGCCGTGCTGAGGAATAATGGAGAGGAACTTGTCCTGTCGGCTGAGACTTTGCGTAAGATGGATTATACAACCATGAGAAGAAAAATCATCGAGTACTACAAGAATGCAGTGGGCTATTTTCACAGGCAAATGCAGACGAAGATTCGCGAACACGAGGATGCGGTCATGTCACGCCCAGTGCTGGAAATGGTTGAAAGCGATACAGCGATAATTATCAGTCAAAATGCTGATAATGTGTATCTGGTTCAGGCTAGTTCGGGTGAAATAATAAAAATCATACACCTGGAGCATGGGATGATAGAGCCGGGCCTGGAAGGCAAGGAGCAACTGATCACAGACTACAGCAGGGAACACAGGGTGATCGCTCCCAAAGAAATGGTTTCTTGCTGCACGGCATACAAAGATGGGTCAGTGGTGAAGATGGTTGTTATGGCAAATATAGCGGAAAAAGTAAATCTTCAAGGGGAAGTTGTAGTGGAAATCAGACATGGAGTGTTTTATGCAGAATATGACCTGGCTGCGGATACAGCAGTTACAGTGGAACGCATCAGTCTGGTGGATGCAAGGAATCAGGACGCCACAAATTCATTGATACATAATAACAGAATAATATTTACATCGCGTGTGGTTTCACGGGGCGATAGGAATGCATGTGACATTGTAGTGTATAATATCGACACAAAAAGAGAGTGTCTCTATCATATTGTGGATACAGAACTCTACCCTGAGGACAAATACGTAATCAGAAGTGCTTTTGTCGGGAACAACACCGCCTGCATATTGAACACACGTGGCGATGGACTATTTATGATGAAGTTGTCCAGGCGGGAGCATGACTGTGACGATATGGACAGCATGGGAACCCGTCTGCAAGGTGGAATGTTGGCGGCCGATGCAATGAAGGATGGTGGGGCATTCAAGCCACGGGCCGTTCTGGCAGTCGAATACGCTGATGGGATGATGATTGTGCAAAAGGATAGTATGGTTTTGCTGTCGAATCAAAGCCTGGATGAAATATACACAACAAATAACAGTAATTTCAACGATAGTATCAAGGGCCAATATGCAAGATATTCCGATTGTCGAGTGGTCTACTGGCTCGGCATCAGGGAAGAAACCTATTTCCTCAATGGGACAGCAGTCCGGTTCCTGAAATAAGTAGTTTGCTTGAATTCAGGAACATATCGTATCATAATAAATTATTGGAGGAGCAAATGGTAGTACGGCATTCCTTTCTGGCACTGGTGGTATTACTGCTATCAACGGCGTCAATTTCTATTGCGGAAAATCTGCCAACGAAAGAAAACGAAGATGACAAGGTCAATCTGTGCGAGGAGGTGGTAAAGTTTGCTTACATAGGGAATTTTATCCGGGTGGACCACTGCGGAAATGGCGATGGAGCAGTGATATGTGCGCCGAGTATAAACTATTGCTGCATACTGCTCAAGGTATCCAGCGGCCAGTGGATGGTTATGAATCTGGAGGAGACGGAGATATATGGCGCAGGGACTGGCAAGCGGGTAATACGTCTACCGGATATATTGGATCCGGAAACAGGAGATGTGATCGAGGAAAGGTGGCTATTCGAGTTTGAAGGTGATGGAGTATGGTATATCTGATTTGACAATAGCAGTATTTGACAATCTGACAGGCAAGTTGATATGATCCTTCAAGGCACGCATCCGCCGTGTCACCGGGAAATATGCATGGTTGGGTTCTTCGCACTGTCAATGAAAAATATCGGAGGATAGAATGAACGCTCGCTCATCGGCCGTAATGCTTGGAATGATACTATTGTTACTTCTGCCCTTCGTATCTCGGGGACAGAGGGTTGTGGAGGACAAACCGCTGACCTGGGACCCCTGCAACACACAGAATGTACGAATCCCGATCCAGGAAGCTCCCCCATATTCACTCGGAATGCCGGTTGAGGTGATTTACACCTACATGGCGATAGATAGCCTTGCCAAGCTGGGTGTTACACCCCGGTTGCTGGCTTCGACTGTATTGGATTCGATCTCCTCTGATACACTGATATCCTTGCTCTCATATATCCATGCTGCCGTGGATTATAACCCTGCTGTTTTCCGTGACTATCTGAATCTGGGCTATTATATGAATGAATCGTATACAAGCCAGCCTGGCCGCCTTTACGGGCAATTCGAGAGTAGTGTATATGATAAATTGGGATGGGAGGCCGTGGAGCCATTTATTGCATTTTCAGACGTAATATATGAAATTGAAGTTACCGGAGTATGGGAGAATCACCATGGTCGGACTAGTTCGAATATAACCGCGGTGCTTGAGGATGACATCTGTGTACAGGCCGTCGTGAATGAAGTCATAAAAGGAGGTCCATTCATGTATGTATGCCAGGACGAGCAGCCGATCACTGAATGTGTTTCCTTCGCAGTAAAAAAGGGCCAAAAAACAAAGTTTGATGATCTTAATATCGATATTATGATCTTATATGATGATTCAGTGGGGACGGATTCGAGCGGGGCGACAATCTACGAACTTAAACTAGCGGAATCCAACAATATTCATTATGCTGTACACGATATCCAGGCAGGTAACAGGTATATGTTGTTTGGCCGAATATATAGAGAGTATGGAACTGTGAATGGCTTGTCGTACCATGAATTGTTTCTATACAGGGGGCACCAACGAGCGGGAGGTCTGTTCGAGGTCACAGGCGGGTACGTTCGCGATTATGACAACTACTTTGGTTGGGGAGAAAGTGTCCCGCTCAATACATTCAAGGAAAACATCCGCAGTATAATTACAAACATTTCAGAATAAACAGATCAGAGGCTGGAGATGAAGCACATTTGGTTCATGGTTGTATTCTGCAGTACTATATGCCTCCACGCCCTGGACGCCCAGACCTACTGTGATGACAATAAATACCCGTTTCTCGTTGCGTACAAAACCGAAGAGCCAGGGAACAGTCTTGGGTACAAGTTGAGAGTTGTGTGTGAGGACAGTCGGGCTGATGCCGACAATCCTCCAGATCAGATTGTGATAAGTCACAATGAGAAATATTCATCTCCGTTCTGGCCAATGCGCATTCATTGGAGCACTGATCACATGAATATAATAGCAGCCGTGAACAATAATGTCTGTTGGACATTCGATGTTGAGGAGGCAAGGAAATGTACAGAAGAAGCGCTCGACAATTGGAGGAGTGTTTGCGGCAATCCTCCAGATATCGAGTTATCGGACAACTACCATGAGTGCAAGGGGTCGATTCAAATGTCTTCAGATCCGAGAGATTTCGAAAATCCCGCAACCACGTTGGCAACCACACGCATGCCTGTGGTTCCCGTTCGTCATGGCGGACAAGGGCCGGCTCTCGACTGGGTGTGGTACGGTCAGTCACCGGGACAGGTCCCGAAAATATTGATCAACGTTACCGAGCAGTTTCGAAACGGAAAATCAATTATAAGTACAGATTGCCCTTGCTCCCCGGATTGTCATGAATCTCCCAATGAATACCACAATTGTTTCAGTTATTGTAATATTATAGCGCATGAACTTGGTCATATCTTCGGTCTAGGACACACCAACGAATGCTCGCCTTCTGGCCCTGGTCCAAATATGATGGACGCGACACACGAGAGAGTCAACCATGACAATCATCCATATGTTCATTGGGCGTGCGATAATGAACCTACGCCTTACGACAAGTGCATGATGTGCAAATATCACTGTCCGGAAGATTGTAGTAATATTACTTCTATATTCATCGAAGACATGTTTGTTCCAGACAATCTGGAGGTAGACGTGTACCCGAATCCAGTAAATTCGGTGCTTCATATACGAAGCAACAATGTTATTGAAGCCTGTACTATCCGGATCTTTAATTCCTCGGGTAAAGTTATTCATATATATGAAGAGAAGGGCTTTAGTCACATCGTCTTTGATGTCAGGGGGCTTGATCTCAAGAGAGGCTTCTACTATGTGTATATAACAGATGAAGAGCGAATTGCGTTGAAAAAGATCATCGTTGAATGATACTTCGTACATCTCAGCGTACCAGCGTTCCGGAAGTCAGATCAAAGATATCATATATGTATGAGAAGTCTGATGCCTTGCCGTAGAAAATCTTTATCCTCCTTCGAATGCACATTCCCTATGGTTGCCTGGTGTACATGTTCGATGTGAAGTTTGTCTGACACCTTGTCCGCGTTCAGCATAAGTTCCTCGCATACTTTCTACCATGGCCCTTCCGGGAAAGTTGTGGGATAGAAAGGAGAGTTGTAACGTAGTAGGAGTCCGTAAAACCAGTCTGGAAAAGCAATCATGACCGCTCTCACCGCTCTCGAATCCCACTACCGTGCACTTCTGGGCTTGGTTCGCCCCTGGAAGATCACTGATATTGCACTTGATGTCGAAACGCAGCGTATTGATATCACCCTTGAATGGCCCCAAGGCAGGAAAGTCCCTTGTCCGGAATGTGGGAAACGATGCGGAATCAAGGATCACCGTGAACCGCGAACGTGGCGTCATCTCGACACGATGCAGTTCCAGACCTTTCTGCATTGTCGAATACCCCGCGCGGATTGTCGCATGCACGGAGCGCTGACGATTGAGGTCCCGTGGTCGGAACAACAATCCCGCTGGACGCTTCTATTTGAGGATTTTGCCGTGTTCATCATGGGCAATGTAGAGTCGCTGTCGAAGGCGGCCGCGATACTCGGGATCAGCTGGGACGAAGCTTCCCGTCTTCGCACACGAGCGGTCCAACGCGGTTTGCAACGCCGTACGGTTGAAGATGTCGAATATCTCGGGATAGACGAGAAGAGTTTTGGCCGCAATAAGCGATTCATCACGGTATTGTGCGAATCTGACAGTAGGGCGTCTCGCATCATAGTAGAAGTATGTAAAATCGGTTTGAAAAGGCAATCAAGCCCGTACCACCCCTCTCTCGAATCCCGCTACCGTGTACTTCCTGGCTTTCTTTGCACCAGGAATTGAACCTCCGGATGTATTCAGCCCCAACGGGCGTAATCGACCAGGGGCAACTCCCCTGGCTATATGAATCTCGGCCCTTCGGGGTTGCTGAAAACATCAATGGACATCTCCAGGCGATCAGGAACGCTGCTCCCGGAGATCAAGAACTCCCAGAGATCGAGAACGCGACGCGAGGATTCCGGAACTTCAACAATACTCACAATTCATCTTTCATCACTCCTCACTCACAATTCATCTTTTATCATTCTTCCTTCCTCCTCTTCTCTTTCCAATTTGCTTTTTCAGGCGGGAAATGCTAAGTACCATGTGAATAAAGATATAAAAAACCGAAAATATGATTCGGCGCATGCAGAAATCCCAACGGGATGTGCCGTGTATTGCACGGACAGAGTGATCGTCACAGAATGCACGCCGGATCCTGTGTAACCATGGAGGATGTATGAAACACCTTGTCACCTATGCCGCAATTCTGTTCATGATCTCGTTCTGCCTGCCTGTGCAGGCGCAGATTCCTCACACCTTCAGTTTCCAGGGCGTGCTGACCGATG
>JAGTUW010000052.1 GCA_018224345.1 Bacteroidota bacterium | reverse complement strand
AGCATCAAAATCGACGGCGAAGAACTCGAATTCACCGGAGGCTTCACCGATCTGCACAGCGAGGTGTACCGGCGCACACTCGCCGGCGAGGGCTTCAGCGTCCATGACGCGTATCCCAGCATAAAGTTGGTACACTCTTTAAGACTTTAACCACAGAGAACAAGAAGGGCAAGAAGACCAGTTCTCTTGTCGCTTCTATGAATTCAGTGGTGTATTGATGATGTATGTTGTTACAACCAAATCGATAAAGCCCTCCTTGCCCTTCTCGCCCTCTGTGGTTCAAAAAAGTTCATACCGACCAACATCACCCTACCATGAATTACTTCGTCCATGAATCCGCCTACATCGACAGCGACGTCGTCATCGGTGATGGCAGCAAGGTCTGGCATTACACTCACATTCAGAGCGGGGCGCGTATCGGCAGCGACTGCGTCTTCGGTCAGAACGTGAATGTCGGAAACAACGTGCGCATAGGGAAAAACTGCAAGGTGCAGAACAACGTATCCATTTACGAAGGCGTGGAGTTGGAGGATTACGTGTTCTGCGGTCCGTCGATGGTCTTCACCAACGTACTCGATCCCCGCTGCAAATACCCGCAGCGCGGATCGGAGCATTACATCCGCACCCTCGTGGGAGAAGGCGCGTCGCTCGGAGCCAACTGCACCATAATCTGCGGCAACCGCATCGGCAGGCACGCCTTTGTCGCCGCTGGCGCTGTAGTGACGAAAGACGTGCCGGATTATGCGCTGGTCGTCGGCGCGCCCGCCCGCATTGCCGGCTGGGTCAGTGAAGCGGGTGAAAAGCTGCAATTCGACGACAGCGGAATGGCGGTGTGCGGGAGGACAGGGCAGCGCTATCGCAGGCAGGAGGACACAGTGACCCGGGAGATGGAATGAACCCGGAAAGCCGGGAAGTAAGGTGCACGCACAATCCGTCGCGCGATACCCGGAGTTATGCAGGGGGTTGCACGTACAGGCAAAAAAGCGGAACCATGTAACATCCGGATGCCGGCGACGTTAACCGCTGCATCATTCACAGCACACGATGTCTTATGCATGAGAAACTGCACGAAATCCGAACGGCGCTGGCAAACAACGAAGCTGTACCCAGGATCACCGTTCGTGATCTGCTCACCTGGTTCGGTGCAAAGCGGCGCGGGATATGGGTTGTCGCGAACATACGGAAAACGCTGGCATTGGCGGGACTGCGTACGGAGCCGGATATTGAAACCGTCTGGATCGGTACCGAACTTGACTTTCTGCCGTATCACAGTGATGATGCAGAGTCGGAAGGCGCCGTGGACATACCGTGGGGAGTCGATGACGATCCGACCTATCGCATCAGCAAACTTGCCACCGCGTGTCAGAGTCCGATGTCCGTTGCGCCCGACACCGCAGTGACCGAAGTCGTGACCATGATGCTCACGCACAATTTCTCACAGATCCCGGTAGTGGACGAAGGCGACATCATCCGCGGCATTATCACCTGGCAGAGTCTGGCTGCGCGTTTCATATTCACCGGCACTGCGACAACGGCGGGAGAAGTCATGAACAAGCCGGTACGGATTGCCGGGGACAGTTCCATATTCAAGGCGCTGCCCATTGTCGCCGATCACGGGTACGTATTGGTGGAAGACAGGGAAGATCATCTCTACGGCATTGTCACAGTATCGGATATTGCCACGCAGTTCCGCAAGTTGTCCGAGCCCTTGCTGCTTCTTGGAGAGATAGACAATCACATACGTCGTATCATACTCAAGCTATACAACTACAACGAAGAAGAGCTTCGCGGCATGCTCGAGCAGCGTGCCTTTCCGCAGTTCATCGATCTCACATTCGAGCATTACATAGAACTCCTTTCCGACGACGTCATCTGGCAGCGTAGTGACACCGGCATCGGCCGGAAGTCCTTTCTCGCCTCACTCCGTCGCACCCGCGACATCCGCGATCAGATCATCCGCATCGATCCTGATTGTTCGATAGAGGAAGAGGTTGTGGATTTGAGAAGTTTTGCGGGGTTGTTGAGGTTGTTGCGAAGGTACGAAGAAGAGGATTGAAGAATTGCACCACAGAGAACACAGAGAACACAGAGGCTTTTCCGAATTGTATTGACACGTATCGTTGACCCCGCGCACATCAACGGGTTACCACGAACACAATAAACTGCAATATTCATCATTCATCATTTATCATTCATCACTCATGAAGGCTCTCATTCTCGCTGGCGGCGCCGGAACACGACTGCATCCATTGACACATGTCATATCCAAGCAATTATTGCCTATATATGACAAGCCGATGGTGTATTATCCATTGACCACGGTGATGTTGGCGGGCATACGTGAGATATTGATTATTTCCACGCCGGAGGATCTGCCGTTGTTCGAGCGGTTGCTGGGGGACGGTTCGCAGTGGGGATTACAGTTGCAGTACATCGAGCAGCCGCGTCCTGAGGGATTGGCCCAGGCCTTCATACTCGGAGAAGATTTTCTGGATGGGGAGCCCGGTT
>JAGTUW010000051.1 GCA_018224345.1 Bacteroidota bacterium | reverse complement strand
CGGTCATCTGCCCAGCGGCAGGTATTTCTGTCGTCTCATGACCGACAGCGAAGTGATTCAACGGAATATGCTGCTGTTGCGGTAAGCTTCGGGAAGCTGCCTGCATCACGCACGCGCAGAGAGACTACAGGAGAGCGGCGAGGGTTCCGTCCTGACGGACGGTCACCCTCCCGCTCTGCTGTTGCACATGGATTGTGAGCAACATCGGTTGAGTCTGACTATATTCCATAACGTGAGGGTGCTGCAATGGCGAAGACGGGGCCGGGTGTCGTGGGATGCGTGCGGTCGAATGGAATTGGTTTCGGCGCATACCGGATGATCCGTGTGGTGGTGAAGGAAGGGCGGTTCGCGAACCGCCCCCACATTCTCTATGGATCACCTCTTCTTGTCCATCGCTTGCCCCGTCGAAGCGAATCGGAGGCCGGGTGGTTTCTCACATGGAAATGTCGTCTCAAGCAATACTGAGAGCTTCACCCGACCGCTTCCCGTCCGATGGCCTTGCGTCATCTTCCAGTGTTCCGGAACGGCGACAACGTAAACCCCGCGCGCGACACAACGACGCACTTCACCTCTTCACCCCTGCGCGGTCCTGGAGTTCGATGGGAATCGGTGTATACTTGCTTGCCCAACCATACGATTACACCCTGGCACTGGAGAACGGACGCCACTGCGCGCGCCAGTGCTGGTGCCATTATTGCTGGGGGAGAGTCGAGAGGATAATCGAGTTCACGGCTGCTTGGTGAAGGCTATCCCCAAGATGAAAACGGCTGCGATGGCAGGTCGCTCATGGTAAGATTTATTATTGAGGCAACGACCACCTGTCACCGGGCTCAGGGTAAGATTTATTTTTGAGGCAACAGGATCGATCAGAATGTGGCGCCGATTACAGCGCCGAGGGGAATTCGGTTGCATCAGTCAGAGCTGAGAGGTCCACAGCAGCAGGGAAGAGGCGGAACATGTTATCCGTGCCGCCATGGAAGACTATGCCGAGGAGTACGGCGAGTAGGTCGCGAAATCGGCAGGGTTATTTCATCAACAGCATATTCCGTGTCAGACGGGTGCCTTCGAATTCCAGGTGATAGAAATATGCGCCACTGGGGAGATCGGCGGCGTCCATGATGACATGATGCGCGCCGGCATGCAGCATGCGATGCTCGAGAACGCGCACCGTCGTGCCGAGTGCGTCGGTGACGAAGAGACGAACTTCTCCGGTCCGTGGCAGAGAGTAGCGAATCGTCGTGGCTGGATTGAAGGGATTCGGATAATTCTGGTCGAGGGCGAAATCGGCAATCGCGGCATCGGACATCGCCACCGGAATTTCCTGTGAATACTCCACAGTGCCGTCGCGGCCTATCATTTTGAGCCGGTAACGTAATCCTGAAACACCGTGGGGGAGCAGCATATCGCTGTGTGTGTATTGCTGGACGGCGGCGGCGTTGCCGTGACTTTCGATGAAGAGCAATTCCTCCCAGCCGCCGATACCGGCAGCGCGTTCAACGACGAAACCGTGATTTGCAATTTCAAATGAAGTCTGCCAGTCGAGCTGTACGCGATCTCCCTCGCGACGGGCGGCAAAACGCAGCAGTCGGGCGGAGGTGGTCGCCTGCAATGCGTAGATGCTGCGGCCATGCGTCGCCGCGTAGAGAATGCCGGTGGCGGGATGCAGCTCCAGGTCGACGACAACGACTTTCGGCATTCCCTCTCCGCAGACTTCCCAGGTCTCGCCGCCGTCGAGAGTGGTGTACACACCGAAATCAGTTCCGGCATAGAGCTGCCGGGCGTCGGTGGGATTGATCTCCAGAGCGCTGACCGGTATCGCAGGCAGATTGCCGGAAATGCGTGTCCAGGATTCTCCCGCATCCGTGCTTCTGTAAATACTTTCGTTGGTGTAACCGGTGAACGATGCATAGACGGTATGGATATCCACCGGATCGAAAATAATGTCCGTGCAGATTCTGCCGGGGAGTCCGGTCGAGATATTCTCCCAGGATGTGCCCGCGTTTGTGGATTTCCATACGCGACCGTTCGTATAGCCGACAAGCATCACATCCGGATTGTGCGGGGAGATGGCAATATAATTGATGCTGCGTGTGGAATCCATGTTCCCATGAAAGGGAACCCAGAGATCGCCGCGATTGGTGGTCTTGTACAACTGCTTCGTCGTTGCGGTAAATAGCACCTGCGGCTGCGTGGGATGGATGGCCACGGGTGTCACCCACCGTCCCTTCCCGACCAGGCCACGATTGATGGATGTCCAGCGCCTGCCGCCATTGGTGCTGCGGAGATGCGAACCATACTGATACTCAGCATACATGACAAGTGTGTCGCTGTAGTCGAATACACAGTACCCGCCATCGCCGCCGGTTTCGTGTTCCCAGATGTCGTTGGAGTGCGGACGCCGGTTGGAACCGTTGTCCTGCGTTCCCCCCATCATCATGTCGGGCAGAGGCAGGGAAAGCCCGAGCTCGTAGAACTGCGTGATCGGGAGGTTGTGATTGAGATTGGCGAAAGTGATTCCACCGTTGCCGGAAATATATATGCCACCGTCATTCCCGTCATAGCAGATCTCCGGTTGACTGGGTGAAAATTCTATGGCATGATGATCGACGTGAATGCCCGTGCGGACGGAGAAGGACTGTCCGCCGTTGAGACTCAGATACAACCCCACACCACCGCAGAGAATGCGGTCGGGATCGGTGGGGTGCACGCCTATTTCCGTACAGAACCAGCCGAAGGTGCTGGTGAAATTCTGCGGCGACGTGGCCGAAGTCGTCCGATACCAGCTTTCTCCGGCATCCGTGCTTTTCATGATGGCGAAGGTCTTGTTGGTCAGTGGCCCCTTTGCACCGGTGATCATCACATACATGATTTCCGGCTGTGTCAGGCAGAGGTCGACGGCGATGCGTCCGATGGAATCCTTGCCCACACCCATGTCGAGATCCGTCCAGGTCGCGCCATGATCGCTGCTCCTGATCACTCCCACACCCTGAACCGCGCCGTAGATGAGACTGTCGATGGTGGGATGCAACACCAGATCGTGCGCAATGCCGTTGCGCACTTTGGTCCAGTTGTACCCTGCGTCCACCGAACGATAGAGCCCCTGCCGGGATGCGGCGATGATGATATCGCTCTGTGTTTTGTGTACGCGGATGGACCCGATATGCCGCATTTCGGAGCCTCCCAGCAATTCCCAGCTCTCTCCTGCGTCGGTGGAACGTACGACACCGATACCGGGATAGGAATCGGCGCTGCCGTTGGCTTCGCCTGTCCCGACATAGACGACATCCGGATTGTTCGGATCGAGATCGATGCTGCCCATGGCCAGGGTCGGAAGATCGTCGGACATCGGCACGGCTTCGAAGGCCGGACTGGTGCCGTTGACGGATTTCCACACGCCCCCGTCGGCCGCGGTGAAATACACGATGTCGGGATTGGTGGGATGAATGACGATACCGGTCAGCCGCCCGCCGATATTTCTCGGACCGATATTGGTCCACGCGCCGCTGCTTGTCCGGCCTTCCTTGGAAAGATAGACGCGCGGTTTGTGAATGGACATGTTTCTGCTCTCCCGCCATGCCTGTTCACGGACGCCGGTCGGAATCGTGCCGTCTTCATCCGCGCGTTGCTGCATGAACCAACGGTAGCGTTCGCGCATCCACTCGTCACTGTCGCGGTATATCGAAAGTTTGTCCGGGGGTTCGACGGAATTGTAGGGTGCGTAATTCTGTGCGGCGAGGGGAAGCAGCATCGCCGGCAAGAGGAAAAGAATGAAAAAATAATTCATGGCAGGATTGTGCTGTGAAGGGGTGGTAACGCTGTCTCCGTTGACAGCAGTAAACGGGACAGAACAATATCAGCAGTACGGTCCATTATTTCAAGTCTCTTCGCGGATTTCCCGGGCTTTCATGTCCAGAACGACATCGCCCGAGCGGCCCCGGAGAGTGAGTATGCCACTGCCGCGCCGGGAATGGAGAAGGGGACTGTCGAAGAGCAGTTCGTCCTGCATTGAAGGTGTCCGGTCGTTGACGCTGCGTTCTCCTCCGTAGGTGAAAACAAGTTTGTCGCCATCCGGCGTCGTGTACCGGACATGAAGGTCCGCTGCGAAACGGGAGGTGTCGACAACCGTGCCGCGTAGGCGTTTTCTGAATTGTTCATACGAGCCCGCGACATTGCGTCCGGCCACATGGATAATCACTCCGTTGCGTTTGTGTGACGAGAAATAATGCCTGCCTATCGATCCATCTATGATGCGACAGGGAGCGAGCGGATACATGCCGATATAGACGTCTCCGGTGTTGATGGTAATCCATTGTGTTTCGGTGCTGTCGATGTCAAGCGACTGGAGATCGAGAGGCATGAACCCTGTGATTACGGGAAAGCGCGAGATTTCGCCGATGTCATAGAGCGCGATAAGCGTATTCTTGTACTGGAAGACATCTTCGAACGGTGACCCCCCGACGATTTTCGTCACTGTACCGAAATACGGATCGTGCAGTCCGGTATTGCGCAGTGCGAGGTCGGCAGAATGGGGCATAAAAGGACGCAGCGCTTCGGGATCGGAATAGGGATGCATGAGAAAGAATGTCGCCGGTTCTTCCGGATGGTCGGAAATCCATGTCACGTCCCAGGAGTGCTGCTCGCGGGGCTGGACAAGTCCCCCGGGGATGGAGCCGATGGCGTAGAGCGGATCCATATAGGTATACCGGACGACATCCTCCGTTGCACGCGCGGGATCGGGATGCAGGGTGAAATTACGCGCGTTGCGGTAGATGCGTGCAGTACGTTTTCTTTCCCATGATTCGAATGGTTTCGCGCGGCGT
>JAGTUW010000050.1 GCA_018224345.1 Bacteroidota bacterium | reverse complement strand
GCCTGGCTGGTGACGGATATTCTTTCAGGACATGATCGTCCGGATCTCCCCGCCGAACTGCGCGCGACCTCCAGGCTCCCGCGTTTTGCCTGGAAGACCGGCACCTCTTATGGCAAACGGGATGCCTGGGCCATCGGCTGGAATCAGCGTTACACCATCGGTGTATGGATGGGGAATTTCAGCGGACAGGGAGCCCCGCGGCTCTCGGGGACGGAAATGGCTGTCCCCTTGCTCATCGATCTGTTTGACGCCATCGACAGCAGGCAGGCGCCTGTCGGACGACCGGCGGAGATCGGACGCAGGGAGGTCTGTGTCAGCAGTGGACTGCTGCCTTCGGATCGCTGCACGCAGTTCATGCAGGATTATTATATCGAAGGGCGTTCCGGCAATCAGCGCTGCGATCTGCAGCGGGCCTATCAGCTCAGCGCCGATCTGGCCATGCATTATTGTATGGATTGTGTGCCGGACAGTGGGGCAGTGGAGAAATGGTATCCCGTTTACGATGCGGAACTGAGTGTCTGGTTCGAAATGCAGCACGTCGCCATCGAAAAACCTCCACCACATAATCCTGATTGCACGATGCGACGCAGTGGCCGGGGGCCTGGCATCATTTCGCCTTCGGCGGATTACACCTACTATCTCGAACGGGATGCTGATCAGCAGATCATGCTGCACGCCGCCTCACCGGCGGGGGTGAAGCGACAGCACTGGTATGTGGACGGCGAGCTCCACGCCACGGTCAGGAACGGAGAAAAAACATTCTTTACACCGGCTGCGAAATTGCATCGCATCATCTGCATGGACGATGCCGGGAGAAGCAGCAGCAGCACCATCCGGATTCAATATTACTGAGCGGCAACGGGGACACAGGCACAATAGCTGCTGTGCTTTTGCCGACAGCTTCGTCTTCCGTATGCTTCAGACCGGGTTCCTTCGTGCGGGCAGGTGTTCAGGGCATGACAAAATCGCGTTCACTGCTGCGTATGGAAAGGACGGGACAGGACGATTTTCGTATGACTTTCTCCGCGGTACTTCCGAAGAGGACGTGTTCGATGCCCGAGTGACCGTGTGTCGCAATGATGATCAGGTCTGCCTTTTCGTCCTTTGCGGCCTGGATGATTTCGACGAAGGGCTTCCCGGCGCGGACGATCGCGCGTGCATAGACACCTTCCGGAACCTCCTTTTCTACCAGAATGTCGAGTTGTTCGCGACCACGTTCGTGCATGTCCTTTTCCATCGACGGCAGGGCGACCTGTCCGAAGCCGAAATCGGCGGGATAGATGATCGGCTCGACGACATACACGAGGAGCAGTTCAGCGTTGAATGTTTTTGCGAAATCAATTGCATAGAGAAACGTTTTCTTGGAATACTCCGAAAAGTCGATCGGAACCAGGATTCGGGAAATTTTCGGCATGCGCGCCTCCATGTTGATCGTATGTACCGGAATATAGCAATGTCAGCGGAGAATGCTGAATTTCCGGATTTGCGATGTCCCGTTGCTTTCGAGCCGGAGGAAATAACTTCCGGGGTGCAGCGCAGCGGTGGGAAGGACCAGGACGCGGGATGTCCCGGCCTGCATCATTCCGTCGAATACCTGTTGAATGCGTCTCCCCAATGCGTCATACAGTGTCAGACGTAATGGAGTATCGGCCCGGGCGGAAAGCGAAATTCCTGCGGATTGTCCCTGCAGCAACGGCTGGGGATGTACTTCACCGAGTCTGATGCCGGCTTCCACGGGGATGGCAACACCGAGAACAGCCGAATGCCGAATGCTGCCGTCCAGATCGACCTGTGCCAGGCGGTATTCGACACTTGTCGTGGGCATTTCAGGATCGATCCAGTGATAGGAATGCAGTATGTCGCCGGAAGTCGCTGCGGGTATGAAGCCCGCGTTCTGCCAGGTGGTTTCATTCTGGCTACGGCGCTGTATGCGGAAGCCGAAATTGTTGACTTCATTGCTTGTCATCCAGAACAGGTGCACGTTTCCGTCATCGATGACTGCGTCCAAACTGAGCAATTCCACCGGGAAGAGTGTCGAGCCGCTTCCGATGCTCAGCAGTGTCGGTGCGGTCGACAGTGAGGTTACGCCGCCGATGATGCGCGTCAGCGTACCGGAGCCTGTTGTAGCGCCTGGCTGTTGCAGGGCTCCCCAGTTCGTTCCGTATTCATGTCGAGTGACATAGCATTGACTTCGGTCGAAGCCCTGGAGTTCCTCGGCGGCCGACCATCCGAATACCAGGCTGACATCACACTGCCCGCCGCCTGAACTCAGCGCCCATGTTCTGCCGACGACGCCGGAGGTCAGGGGTGTGCCCGTGGTCCCTTCACTCAGCACTTCATCGAGGACGCGCAGGCCGAAACTGTTGCTCGTCGCGGAGTTCCCGAGTGTGAGAGGTGTGTAACTCCCTGTGGAGCTTCCGAGTGGATAAAGTACCGCACCGCTCCGGCCGTTACTGCCGATATTCAATTGCCACAATTCGCCGTTGCCGTTGGCGATGATATATCCTGACGCACCCGCGTTGTCGATATCACCGCTTGCCGCAATGATCAGATTGTTGTCTCCGAGGGAAAGATGGCCGTTCCCGAGAGTGAGTGTCCCGTCAATTGTCAGTACACCGCTCAACACCACTCCTGTACTGTT
>JAGTUW010000049.1 GCA_018224345.1 Bacteroidota bacterium | reverse complement strand
TACTGCTCGCTCCCATCGAGATCGACGATGCGCAAACGGAAGACCTCGCCTTGTGTCGCCGGAATATGGTATTCGTATCCGGCACCTGCGGGGGATTTCGCAGGGACAAAACCCTCGGAACGAAATGTACCGTCATGCTTTCTGCTCTGTATGTCGAAACCCCATGCATTCTGTTCCGAGGCGGTTTGCCAGCGCAATCGTACACCATCGTGTTCACGCAGGCCGGAGAACGAGAGAAGCCGCACGGGGAAGGGTGTGCCGGACTGTGCAATACGCTGCGCATAGATATCGCCGGACTGCCCACGATAATCCGTCCAGGCGATGACCGCACCTCCGGAGTGATCGGATGTGACGACGGGCGATTGCTGTATGTCCGTGGTGGTGCAAACACCAATGCCGTTCGACTGCCAGAGTGAACCACCCGCAGCACTGAGCCGTTGCGCATACACATCCCCGTTCGATATGCGATAGTCCAACCAGGAAAGAACTGCACCGCCGTTGCCGTCCGCAGCGATGCGCGCTTTTTGCTGCAGGCCCGACGCTGTGCAGACGGCAATGCCGTTGTTCGTCCACTGTGCAACAGCAAGCTGATTGAGCCGTTGCGCATAGATGTCGCCATGTGTTACGCGGTAATCCGTCCACGTTGCGATCAGACCTCCTGTACCGTCCGGTGCGACGGCGGGAAACTCCTGAATGCCTGACGCCAGAGTGACACTCACACCGTTGCTCTGCCAGCTTGCCCCGTTGACGGTGAGCTTCTGCGCATAGATATCCGGCGTGGCATTACGATAGTCCTGCCAGACGAGCAGCATACTGCCACCGTCGGCCGCAGCTGCGATTTGTGTCTGAAAGCCGGTGACGGTGCAGACCGCCAGTGCGCCGCCGCCCCATTGCCGTGCCCCCGTTGCGTTGAGATATTGCGCGTAAACATCGTATTCCATCGCGACACGGTTTTCTTCCCAGGCGACGATGATGCCGCCACCCGAAGCGGTTGTGATCACCGGGGCATAGCGTGAACCGTTGACAGTGGCGACGGCGATACCGTTGGCTGTCCAGGAGACGAGCCCGCTGGAGTTTATGTGCTGTACGAAAATATTTCCACTTCCCGTGCGATAATCCTCCCATGCGATATACGCACCACCCTGACCGTCCCCTGTGATGGCAGGACGCATCTGTACATTCGCTTCATTGCAGATCAGCACGCCGTTCGTTCCCCACAAGGTCTGTCCGGTGGAGGAGATGCGTTGCGCGTAAATATCACCAGAGGTTGCCGTCGAACGGTAATCCTCCCAGACAATGATTGTCCCCCCCACTCCGTCCCAGGCGATTGCGGGAGCAAGCTGCTGATCCGGTGCCGTGCAGACCGCGACGCCATTGCTGCTCCACTGTACGGCGCCGTTCATGCCGACTTTCCGCGCATAGATGTTGCCGTTGCCTGAGCGGTAATCCTCCCACGCCACGACCATACCGGATGCGTCGCTGACAGCGGCCGGACGGTACTGTTCACCCGTAGCATTACAGACGGGCACGCCGTCGAACTGCCATTGCGCGGCTGACGTCATCGGGAGGAGGAGAAAAAACGGAAGGATGAAATAAATGTATGGTATTGCAGGTCGCATATTGTTTCTTGTCCATTCGTGTGACAGTTATCTGAATATACCGTTATTCACGGCTGTTTTGATGGTCTCCAGGGTGGCATCATCATCTTCGATGGCCCAGTCGATTGCCGCGTCCTGAAGGGTGCGGTCGGCGGGGTTGTTGAACAGCACGACCGCACGCGTTGCAGGGTATTGCGTACTGATTTTCCGCCAGGCGTCCGAAAACCAGTCGGGTCGGCTGCCCCCACTGGTGACGCTGCCGATTTCGGCGATCATGATGGGTTTGTCGAACAGGATAACACTGCGATAAATGCTTTCGTACAGGTACTCGAAGCTGTACCAGGCCTCGCCGAATATGCCGTAGTTGAACACGCCGGTGCCGATCCAGTCGACATATTCTCCACCGGGATAGAGGTCATGCGGCGCTTCCCGTTTGGGCGACCAGACCCAGATCACATTTTCCGCACCTTCCTCGCGGAACAGCCGCCACACATGCCGCCATGCCTCGACGAAATCCGCCGCAGAATTTCCGGCCTGCACCGACCAGGGATACTGTGGATTGTTCATCTCATGCGCGAAGCGGAGAAAGAACGGTTGTCCAAAGATTACTGCCTCCCGCGCCCATTCGCGGATGTAATCGTCATAGCGACCCGCGCTGATTTCCCTCAGATCTGTGCGCATCGCATCCGTGCCCCTGCCCGCGTTGACGGCGAACTCGGTTGTCCACGGTTCCCAGGTGATCATTGCAATGGCACCGTACGTATCGGTGGCGCGCAGCAATTCGATCGGAAACGCGTCCTCGCTCCGCTCACCCCAGGTTGCATAGAAAGAGAGAATATCGAAGCGCGTTCCGATTGCTTCTTCCATGTCGTGGAGTCCGTCGAATGCATAGGGCACTTCCGGTTTGAAAATACCAAGCATCAGGCGTTCTCCTTCGGAGGCGATGCCTGCGGTGACGGCCAGTCTTCCGATGAACACTCGCGCATGGGAAACCGCCTCGGTGTACAGACTGTCAAAAAACGGAAACACCAGGATCAGTGCAGCAATATATGCGGGAAGGCGCAGTCCGCGTGCCGCATTCAATGTTCTCATCGCAGTACTCCTTTTCGTCGCAATGTTTCAGTACCTGCGATGAACACGACGGGAAGCATGAGCAGCGTGTTGAGTCCGGCGAAAAACATCATCAGCTGTGTGCCTTCGAAATCACGCAGGGGGGAATACCATCCGTAGATGAGTGCTGCCAGCGAAGCCGCGATCACGACGAGATGTGGCAGCACGAGAAGGGGGGCGGTGCTGTCGCCGCGTGTTTTCGGTGTCGGAAGGTAGGGGACATCAACGCGTGCTATCGCATAGCCGAGAGCAAGGACATACACCGGCCATGTCGCCAGCTTGAGGAGAGCGCCGCGCCATTGCAGTCCGCGCTCCGAGGGATGCCGCATCCATCGCTGCGCGAGCAGGTGAATGCCCAGAAAACAGAAGGCGAAGGGTAGAAGGTGCGTGACATAGCCGCGGATCGGCATTTCCACTGCCCAAAGCGCAAGAAACAGGAAGACGATGGGCAACAGCAGATTGAGGAGAATCGGCACGCCGGAGAAATAGTAGGTGGCGCTCAGCAGATAACTGAGCTTGCGCAGGCCGCGCAACTTCGTAAGGGTACGCGGAAGTATGGTGAACAGTACCTGGAACATTCCCGTCGCCCATTTGAGCTGCTGATTGAAATAGGAGGTGAGATCCTCCGGCACGAGACCGCGAGCTGTGATTTCAGGTACGTACACCGATCTCCATCCCTTTGCATGCAGGCGCAGGGAGGTGACGAAATCCTCCACCAGATGGACTGCATGTCCGTCAATCGATTCGAGGGCAGCGCGACGGAAGGTGCAGTTGGCACCGATGACGATCGGCGTGCCATAGCCGTGCATGCCCATAAGGATCGGACCATAGAAACCGTAGGATTGTTCTGCAGCCGCACGAGCGACGAAGGACGCGGATTGATTATAGTACGCCTGGACGACCTGCACGAAGCCCACCGTCTCGTCATCGAATTGCCCGAGCACACGGTCGAGAAAGTCCGCTTCAGCGATATGGTCCGGATCGATAACGAGTACGATGTCGCCATCGGTCTGCGTCAATGCATGATTTATTTTTCCCGCTTTCGCGCCTCCCACACCGGAACAGTCTATACGCTCGATGTCGAGTTCATGCGCGAGCGCCGCCAGTGCGGGATTGCCGCTGCCGTCCAGCAGCCATGTGCGATGCGGGTAACGCAATGCCTTGAGTGCGGGGAGGGAACGTGCGAACATCTCCAGTGGCTCGCCAGGTGCGGCTGTGGTGAAGACGTCGACAGATCGTCCTTCCGGCGCAGGCCGGTGTCGCGGAACCTTCATGCCGATCAGATAGAACCAGTAGATAAAGGATTCATAGAACAGCCAGAACGTGGCGATGCTCAGGGGAATAAAGAGCAGCCAATGCTTGGCGTGTTGAGGACTGAACCACCAGACAGCGAAATACAGCATGCTCTGAAATGCTGCGAATACGAATACATGCAGCATGATTTTTGCCGGGCGTCCGGGTGCATGAACCCCGGCGGGCGTGCGATGATGCTTCGGTACGTGTGTCCTTTCGCTCATTTTACCCACATCAACTGCAGCAGTTTGGCCTTGGCGCCTTTGTGATCGGGTTGTACCTGCAGGATTTTCTGATACCAGGATTTCGCCTCCCGGTATTCACCTGACCACTCATTCAATTCTCCAAGACCGAAGAGCGCATCGACATTTGTGCCGTCGGCATGAATGGCCTGCCGGTAATGGGCTTCGGCAGCGTCCATATCGCCTTTCCACGTGAGCACTTTCGCGATACGTGTGAGCGCCACGCTTTTATAGGCCGAAACATCCGTAAGATCAAGTACGCGGCGGTAGGCGGCAATGGACTGATCGAAGCGTTTTTTCCAGCTCAGCATTTCCGCGAGGCCCATGTGCGCGTCGAGATTCCGGGGATATCCCCTGGTGGCCAGCCGGTATTGCTCCAGGGCGCCGTTGACATCCTTGTTCCAGGAGAGGGTGCGGGCGTAACCGAGGCGGAGCTCGGCAGTGTCTTCGCCCTTGCCGAGCAGACCCCGGTAGATATCGAGTGCCTCCCGGAGCTTCCCGTCCCAGCTCAAGGCCTCAGCGAGAAGAGTGCCCGCCTCACTGTCGTGTGGAGCACGGTTGACTGCATCGCGTAGTGCGGCGATAGCCTCGGACATGTTCCAGAGTTTGATATACACTGCCCCCAGACGTTTGCGCGATTCCGCCGAAGCGGGAAGTTTTTTGTACTCACCAAGCGCTTCCTTGTATTTCTCCTGTGAGAACAGACGGTCGCCTTTCGCCGCCTCGGGGAGGGGAGATCTGAATGCCGTTTGTCCGGCGAGCGGAGCGGCAGCGAGCAATGCAATGCAGAATATCAGGATAGTGTGTTTCATGAGTATGTATCGTGTGAAAGAACGTGAACGTGTCGATGGTTTATTCATAGTGGGCGCCGGACGGGAGTTGTTCCATGTGTTCATCGCATGGTAGAGATGTATTCAGGATCGGATCCGTCTTTCAGATATTTTGTGTCGATGCATGCAGACTGCGATACCATGCAATGCTTCGTTGCAGTCCTTCATCGAGCCCGACGCGGGGTTGCCAGTCAAGCAGTGTGCGGGCTTTCTCATTGCTGCCGAAGAGTCGCATGGCTTCGTTCGGGCGATACGGCAGGGCATCGGTGCGCAGTTGAATGTCGGCGTGCATCAGTTGCAGCATACGTTCGGCAATGGATCGGATGCTGTGTTCTTTGCCACTGCAGATATTGAAGACTTCGCCGTCGGCCCGGGGATGTGTTGCGGCCAGCACGATTGCCTCGATGACATCATCGACATAGACGAAATCGCGCGTCTGCTCTCCCGGCGTCATAGGGAAATCCTCGCTACGCAGAATGTGTGCAATCAATTGCGGAAGCATCATCGAGGCGGGTTGACCCGGGCCATAGACAATGAACGGCCGGAGAATGACCACCGGCAATGCGAACAGCGTGTGATAGAGCTGTGCGAACTGCGTGGTGGCGGCTTTGGAGGCCGAATAGGGGGAGACCGGACGGATCGGGGCATCCTCGGTGATCGGGAGTTCCTCGGCGTTACCGTATTCCTCAGCCGTACCGATCAGAACCAGCCGGCGCACAGGTGTCGGCATTTCTCCCGCTGCGATCATCAGGTTGTTCGTGGCGTCGAAGTTCACCCTGACCGCTGTTCCCGCTTGCGTATAGCTGCGTTCGCTGCCTGTCGTGGCTGCGAGATGTATAATGATATCGGGTCGCCGCTCGTGAAGAAGTGTTCGTGTTGCCTGGTGATCAGTGATATCCAGCGATACCCAGTCCACTGTGGCAGACGTTGTTGCTCCGTGTTGGGTGGTTGATGATTCTTTCTTGTTTCTTCCGGCTCCGGCTGATGTCGCATCGTCAAAGGGGAAGGGTGCGGGGGGGGCTTCTCCCGGCAGATGCGTCGCGGTAATGATAATTGCGCTGTGTCGCAACACGCGCATCAAATGACGGCCGAGAAAGCCAGACGCGCCGGTAATGAATACGTGATCACCGGATTGCAGTTGTGTGTATGCCGGGGCGTCCTGTCCCATCAGCTTGCCCACAGTTGTTCTTGTTCTTCTGCGAGTTGTGTGTAGGCGCGGATCTGATGGACGCAATACTGGTACATATTCGTTTTCTCATAATCATAGAAATACTTGTACCATTTCACTGTCATCGCCATGGTTTGCTCGAAGGAGAGAATAGCCGACCAGGGAAGCATGAAATGTGCCTTGTCGCAGTTGAGGCGCAACCAGCCGGCCTCGTGGAGGCGACGGTCATTTTTGTCCGACATGTCGATCCATTCCCCTGATTGCCATTCGCGCAGAATCGCCTCCACCAGATCGCTGACACATTTTGCCGAGCTGTCGGCGGGACCGAAGTTCCAACCACCGGAGAAGCGTTCGACATCTTCGAGAATACGGGTGCCGAGCCAGAGGTAGCCGCTCAGGGGTTCAAGCACATGTTGCCAGGGACGGATGGCCATAGGATTGCGGACGGCGATGGGTTCGCCGTCGTGCAGGGCGCGGATGCAGTCCGGGACGATCCGGTCGCGTCCCCAGTCCCCTCCGCCGATGACATTGCCCGCTCGCACGCTCACACCGCCGAAGCCTTCGCGATGCAGGTAAAACGACTTCAGATAGGAGCGGAAGAGCACTTCGACCGCTCCTTTGGAGGCGCTGTACGGGTCGTCACCACCGAAGGGGTCATTTTCCTTGTAGCCCCAGACCTGTTCGCGGTTTTCGTAACATTTGTCGCTGGTCACCACCACGATCGTTTTTACCGATGGCGTGAGACGCACGGCCTCGAGGACATTGACCGTGCCAAGGACATTGGTATCTATTGTTTCCAGAGGAACGTCATAGGAGTAGCGTACCAGCGCCTGGGCGGCGAGATGAAAGACGATTTCCGGCTGGAAATCGGCGAACACATCACGCAGTCTTTCAAGATCGCGGACGTCACCCTGCACATGCCGGATTTTCTCCTCCAGTCCGGAAATGGTGAAGTTGTTCGGTTCGGAGGGAGGATCGAGCGAATAGCCGAGCACTTCCGCGCCGAGTTC
>JAGTUW010000048.1 GCA_018224345.1 Bacteroidota bacterium | reverse complement strand
TACAGTCCCGACCTCGCAGCCTTTCCCGACGTTCCCGGCGACGCACCCATGCCCATCGGCGACGAAGCGATGTGGGCAGTCGTGCATGACGGAGGTCCGTTCGCGGAATCCACATGGGGACAGACAGAAGCGGGAATAGAATTCCGCCATCTGATATGGGCAATGGCTGAGGGAGAATGTGCCGATCACATTTTCTTTCAGCGTCTGCGTATTGTCAACCGGAGCGAGGATACGTTTCATGACATCCGGTTGGGGCTGTTCGCTGACATCACACTGGGTGATCCATCCGATGACCTCGTTGGCTACGATTCGACAATCGGCCTCGCATATATATACAATGCGGCGGACAGTGATGCCCAGTTGGGTAATCCCCCGGCACTCGCATACCTGCTGCTGCAGGGCCTCGCCGAGGAGGCGGAAGGAGAAGTCGGCCTGTTCGATCTGCAACGTATCCGGGACATACGAAACCAACCACCCTCGGCGTTCACGTTTTTCTCTCATGATGGTGTGTATCAGGACGTACCTTCTCCAGACGATGCGAACCTGCCCGGACAACTCTCAGCCGCACTTCGCGGAGAGTTGTCCGACGGGAGCATTCAGCGTGATCCCCTTTCCGGAGCGGAGACCCGGTTTGCTGCAGGGGGGAATCCCATATCGCAAATCGGCTGGGTGGATGGTAAGCAGCATTCCCCCGGTAACCGCGTGATGCTCCTTTCCTTCGGCCCTTTCGATCTCGCTCCAGGAGAATTCCAGGAAATCGTTTTCTCACGCTTCACCGTCGAAGGCGGTGAATCGCGGGCCGATGTTCAAGCACTCATTTCATACTCCCTCTGCGTGATCGAACTGTACGGCTATCAATTCCCGCTTGACGTTGAAACCCTGCCCACTGCGGAGTTCCATGGTCCTGCGGATTTCTCTGTCGACCGGCAATGGCCACAGCCGCTGCCGCAATCCTCCTCCGCACTGACGCTTCGGATTTCAAGCCGTAATCCGCTTCTGCTTGAATTTCACTGGACGGACATCCTCGGCCGCAGAATTGCCGATGGCAATGTCCGTCTTTCTTCTCCGGTATCCACAATCACGTTTTCACGTCCCGACGTACCGGGCGGCATCTATTTCCTGCATCTGCGAAGCAACGAACATAACGTGGTGCGGACTGTCCTTGTTCAATAACACCACGGTCACAATGCAAGAGGGCACGCGCGGAACATAGTTACGACAGGAGAACACAGGACAATCCAATATTGAGTCCAGCGTCTTTTCGCTGTATGGTAATGTAAAGGAAGTTTCGCCGGGATGGTCTGCGCACGATCGTACAGAGAATGTAAACGAAAGGCTGGCCGGGCGAATAAAAAAACCCCGGGGAGGTTCCCGGGGTTGTCTGTGCCTGGAACAGGAGTCGAACCTGCACGCCCTTACGGACACTACACCCTGAATGTAGCGCGTCTGCCAATTCCGCCATCCAGGCAAGGCTTATAATATACTGCAACGACTGCCTCTTATGCAACCGGAGACGTTTTCTATCTTTTTTCGATATCCGGGTTCCTGCATGCACGCCAGTCCGTACTCCTGACGAAACAGGACCGGGGATACGGGCTCGCGAGCGGCGGACGGAGACCACCGTAGACAGCAGTAGTGAAACGCCGGCAACCCGAAGGCGCATAGAGGAGCATAGAGAGTCATGAACGAATCGGACACAGAAACGTCCGTATCGAAACATTCCTGCTCATGTGTCCACGGGAACATGTCCCCAAGTCAGAGGTAGAAAACTTTATTGACAATACTGATCACGCGCGGTATATTGCATGTAAGGCACTGCGTGCATTTCTTCTTCAGATATTCACAGGATTTCACGATGGCTCTCCACAAAACACCCCAGGCTGACATACGAGCAAAGACCAGGCGTTATTTCGAGATATCGCTGATTATCGCGCTTGTCATCGTCACGGCCGCGTTTGCGTTCTTTCCCGAACTCGAACAGGAAAGCGTCGTCATCGAAGCGTCGCAGGAAATCGTCCAGATTGAAGATGTCGAACAGACGCGGCAGGAGAACCGCCCGCCGCCGCCGCCACGACCGCCTATTCCCATCGAGGCGCCTGACGACGATGTAATTGAGGATATCGATATAAGTTCAGAGATTGATTTCACGGAAGAGTTGGAAGCGCCGAAAACACCTCCCGCACCGAAGAAGGAAATCGAGGAGGAGGAAGTGTACTTTGAGGTCGTCGAAGACCCTCCGACGATTATCGGTGGTCTTGATGCCGTCCGCAAGCACCTCATTTACCCCGATCTGGCGATTCGCGCCGGTGTTGAAGGCACGGTCATCGTGCTTGCCTATGTCAACAGCAAGGGCGTTGTCACTGGTACGGAAGTCATCCGCGGCATTGGTGGCGGATGCGATGAGGCGGCAATGGACGCCGTGAAAAAAGTACGCTTCGAGCCGGGTATGCAGCGCGGGAAGCCGGTAAATGTGAAAGTTTCCGTACCGGTGAGATTCCGACTGAACTGAGGGTTGCACAGCGCCGCCGACACCGGCATGTGCTGCCTGCGTTATCAAATGCAACCATTCTCCGTCGACGCTCGCCGTTCCCGCGGCGAGCGCGACCGTTTTCAGACCATTGTAACAAATCAGTATCATTCACCTAATGAGTCCGTCCATGAAGAAAAGAATTGCGACCCTGTTTGTGCTGCCAGCCATGGCTGTTCTGCTTCTTACATCCTGCAGCAGCGACGCCATCACTGATTCGCTGGCCATTCAGTATGGTGAAATCACTATCGCGACAGAAAAGGCCGGGAGTGAGACAAACCTCAACGGAACGATCACCGTTCGTTTGATCAACCGAACGGAGAAACAGATGAATGTCGGTTTTCTTGAAGCCGAACTCGTCAGCGCCACGACCAATGAAGTGCTGCAGCGTTTCCGGCCTATCATCCCCGACTCCTACGGTTCGATTTCAACGATGCGTCTGCTGCCGAAAGAGACACGTGACGTTCCCGTTGTAATACCACCCGGGATCCAGGCGTTCGATGCCAAACGGCATACGCAGGTTGTCGTCGGCATTACCTTCCAGACCACAGACGGATACCGTACACATGAGAAAAGTCTTCCGGTACCAGTCACAGCAAGGTAAATCGACAGCAGCCACGGTTCGCACCGCGATGCTTGCCGGCGTGCTCACGCTGCTGCTGAGCTCCTGCAGTGGCGTGTCCGCTCCCCCATCAATATTCGAGTTGCTTCATTACGAGCCTGTTGAGACACTTGCATGGAACAATTATATGCCAGGCACGCAGCCGCGCTGCAATGCCTCGCTAGAGTTGCGGCTCATCAATCGAAGTACGGATAGCCTCTTCTTTTACGAACCCGAAGGGTTGCTGGTGGCCGCTCCGGACGGTCCGCCGCTGCGACGCTTTCCTGCCATCATGACCATTGAGAACAGACGCATTCGCGAAATCGACCTGGCACCCGGTGATTCGACCGTGATCGTATTCCGATCCCCCGATTTCGGTCTGGAGCCGATTGATATCGAAGTATATCCCCGTGTCCGTTTCATTCTGCGCATGCAATCATCAGTTGATCTGCCGCTCAGAATCGGCAGCCCCGTCGTAGAACTATTTGACACGCAATAGAATGCCTATGCGCAGTATCAGCGTGACCGTTCTCATGCTCTGTGTTGTTGTCAGCCTGGCAGCTCAAGAGCGTAACAGCGATGGCGAAGCTCATGCCGTTGTCGAGGAGTACCGCTTCGGTTCCTTTGTCTCTGCCGAAGCGATATCAACCGATCAGTTCGGCAACATCTTTATTGCTGATGCCGGGACATCGGTAGTGTACAAGTTCGATATACAGGGGAAACAACTTGCGGAAGTGGGCGGCCCGGGATGGGGTTCACAGCAATTTGATCGACCCACGGGAATTGACGCACAACTTGGAATAGCTGTCTATGTTGCAGACATGGGCAATAGCCGGATTTCCCGTTTCGATCGCGATCTGAATTTTATGGC
>JAGTUW010000047.1 GCA_018224345.1 Bacteroidota bacterium | reverse complement strand
CGAAATATCCTCCCCGTTAACGGAGGGCGGACATCCATGTCCGCCTGGCGGGCTGGAAAGCCCGCCCTCCTTTGGCGTACTGGTTTCTCACATTCCGTAGTTTCTCACATTCTGTGGTTTCTCACACTCCGCAATCGAAGGGTGCGTGCAGCGGAGTTGATGCCGCGATATGGAATTGCTACTTTGCAACATTCCGTTTTTCTGCGACAGACGGAAAATATCGTCATCACTATGTCATACAGGTATACATGCTTCACGTTCTTTTTTCCTTCGGCACGCGCCCGGAAGCCATCAAACTGGCCCCTGTCATCAAGCATCTTCAATCAATGCCCGAACGCTTCCGCGTGTCGGTCTGTCTGACATCGCAACACAGAGAATTGCTGCGGCAGGTGACGGAGTTCTTCTCCATTCGCGAGGATGTGGACCTTGACATCATGGTGCACAACCAGACGCTCGAGCATGTGACAGCCGCAGTGCTGATGAACATGCGGAAAGTACTGGCGGATCTGCAACCCGATGTGCTGCTCGTCCAGGGGGACACGACGACGGTGTTCGCTTCCGCGCTGGCCGCGTTCTATCAGAAAATCCGTGTCGGCCATGTCGAAGCCGGGTTGCGCACATTCGATCGCTACAGTCCCTTCCCCGAGGAAATCAACCGCACACTCACCGCCTCGCTGACAGACCTGCATTTCGCACCGACGGAGGCTGCGGCAGAGAATCTGCGGCGCGAGGGACGGGACGATGCCCGGATTTTTGTTACAGGCAACACGGTGGTGGATGCGTTGCTGCTCGGACAGGGTATGCTCAAGGATTGGGAAGAAGCCCGGCGGGTGCAGTTGTTGCTCGATGCCGGCCTTGATGAAGCAGTCGCAACTCGTATTCTCGGCGGCGACGGACGCTTCATCACCGTCACCGCGCACCGGCGCGAGAGTTTCGGTGCGCCGTTCGACAGCATGCTCGCGGCATTGGTCGACATTACAAAAAAATATCCGGATGCAGAAATCGTGTATCCAGTGCATCCGAATCCGAACGTACGCGAAGCCGTCAAACGAATACTGGAAAGCAGGGAACGCATTCACCTCATCGAGCCTCTGCGCTACGAGCAACTGCTCTTTCTCATGGATCACAGTACGCTGCTGCTGACCGATTCCGGTGGCATACAGGAAGAAGGTCCGTCACTGCGGAAACCCGTGCTGGTCATGCGTGAAGTCACCGAGCGTCCCGAGGGCATCGATGCGGGCGTGGCGCGTCTGGTAGGCACGAACAGAGAACGCATCGTTGCTACGGTCAGCGAACTTTTCGATGATCCGCAGGCTTACGCGGCTATGGCCTCCGGCGAGAACCCCTATGGCGACGGCCTGGCGAGCGCACGCATTGCGGATATTCTCAGCGGAGCCTTCGATGGCTGAAGTGGGACGCCTGCGTGTCGTCTTCGACGCGCATGCAATGACTCCGCACCGTTCCGGTATAGGGGAGTACAGTCAGCATCTGCTGCATGCAATGGTCCGGGATTGTTCCGACCGGATCGATCTGCATTTGTACGTGCCGTCGGGAATTCATCCCGTCGTCGAAGAGGACGATATTTCCCGTCTGACGGCGGATGTACGTGACGGCGATCTGTACAGTCCCTGGCATCAGTGGCGCCTGCCTGCGTTGCTGCGGAGCGGGCAGTATGATCTTCTGCATTGTCCGGATTTCCTGATTCCCGCATTCAGTCCGCTCCCCACTATCTGCACGATACATGATATCATTCCCCTCGTGCACCCGGAATTCATTCCGCGATCGCTGAAAGTGCGTCTTCTTCCATTGTTCCGTGCCTGGGCCAGGAGGGCGGTGAGGAGGAGTGCCGCGGTGATCACCGACAGCGAACACAGCAAAAGCGATATTGTCCGTCTGCTGGATGTCGATACGCGACGTGTGCGTGTCATTCCGCTTGCACCCACGCTGGAGCCCTGTCCGGGAGAAGCGGCGGCGCTGCCCGGCGGATTGTCGCCGGGAGCATACTTTCTCTATGTCGGTCGCCATGACCCTTACAAAGGCCTTGCGCATCTTTTGCGTGCATTCGCCGAAGCGCGGCGTGGGGGCTTGCCGGACCCGTTGCATGTCGCGGTCGCAGGGAAGCGCGATGATCGCTATGGCTACGAAGAGCTGGTCATGAAGCTGGGAATCGACGCACGGGTACATTTTCTCGGTTATGTGACTTCCGCGCAGCTCTCCACTCTGTACGCCCACGCGCTGGCGTATGTGCATCCGTCACTGTATGAGGGGTTCGGCCTGCCGCCGCTCGATGCCATGCGCCACGGCACCCCCGTTATTTCTTCCGATCGCAGTTCCCTGCCGGAAGTCGTCGGCGACGCGGCAATGATGGTGAATCCGGAACACACGGAGGAATTTGCACGTATGTTGCGGGATGTTGCAGAAAACACTACATTACGGACGCAATTCATTCAGAAAGGATTCGAGCATGTCACGCGGTTCTCATGGAATCTTACCGCGCTGAAGACTGTTGAAGAATATGTGCGCGTGCCGGATGCCAGACCACGGTCAATATGAATCTATTTGAAACACTGAATATTCGACAGGGATTGTTGCTCGCTCCAATGGAGGATGTGACGGATATTTCTTTCCGGCGCATCTGCAAGGAGTTTGGCGCGGATCTCGTGTACACCGAGTTTGTCAATGCCGACGGACTGGTGCGCAGCAGCAAACCTACGAAGTCCCGTATGAAGATGGTGATTCGTCAGGAGGAGCGTCCCATCGGTATACAGATCTACGGTGGCAATCTTGACACCATGCTCGGTGCCGCGCGCATCGTCGAAGCCGAACAGCCGGATCTCATTGACATCAATGCTGGTTGCTGGGTGAAGAAAGTGGCGGGACGAGGAGCGGGAGCCGGACTGCTTCGCGATCTTCCGCATCTTGTCACCATGGCGAAAACAATCGTCGACGCCGTACGTCTGCCGGTGACGCTCAAGACCCGCATTGGCTGGGACCATGAGTCCATCCGTATCGTCGAGCTCGCACGCATGCTGGAGGATGTCGGGATTCAGGCTCTGACCGT
>JAGTUW010000046.1 GCA_018224345.1 Bacteroidota bacterium | reverse complement strand
CTGCAATGGAACGAAAGGTGCGAGCAGTATGAATGTGCAAAGAGTGACAAAAAACTTCATGTTGTTCTCCGGAAAATAGCAACTGATGTCCTTACAATGTATCGCCGGGATGATTGCGGATCAATGACAAAAATCGAAGAATATCGGAAGAAAAAATCACGGTATTCACTTTCAGACACAAAGACACAATGGCCTTTCGAAACGCTTATTATGAAATAAGGAGCGACCGGCAACCCTCTTTGTGCTTCTTATTCGTGTTTTGGTGATTTTGTGGTTTTTTCTTCAGTTGAGAAAGAAAAACCCCGCACTTGCGTCGCCTTAAATAAATAGCTATGTTTGGGAATAACACCTAAATAAATAAGGCACCATGCTTGACGAACTTGACATTCTTATCCTTGATGCAGTACAGAAGAACGGACGGTTGAAACGTGGTGACCTTGCCGAGCTGGTGGGGTTGTCCCTGCCTGCGGCCAGTGACCGTCTGCGAAAGCTCGAAGAGCGCGGTTTCATCACCGGATATGCAGCGGTTCTCGATGCACGGAAATTCGGCAAGGATGTGACTGCATTCGTGCAGGTGTTTGTCGACACCTCGCTGCATTACGAGCATTTTCTCCGGCAGGTGCAACGGAATCCGGAGATTCTCGAGTGTCACGCGGTGACCGGTGACGGAACGCATCTTCTGAAAATCAGAACGGACAATACCGCCACACTCGAGCGCGTGCTTTCACAGATTCAATCGTGGAAGGAAGTACAACGCACGATTACCAGTGTCGTGCTGTCGACGACAAAAGAAACACGTTACATTCAGCTTACATCATCACCCAAAAAATAGAGGACTATTCACCATGAGCGACGCGCGTGCAGACGCCATTCGCGGTGTGTTCGATATGATCAACACCGGCAGTATCACCATGATCGACTTCAAATTCATGGATTTTCCCGGTCAGTGGCAGCATTTTTCCGTGCCTGTCCATCAACTCAGCGAAGACAGTTTCGAGGAGGGCTTCGGCTTCGACGGCTCCAGCCTGCGTGGCTTCAAAAGCATACACGAAAGCGATATGGTCATCATCCCCGATCCGACGACGGCGATGCTCGATCCGTTCGTCAAGGAACCCACGCTCAGCCTGATCTGCGATATTCATGAACCGCTGACCATGGAAAAATACGAACGCTGCCCGCGCAACATCGCGCAGAAAGCGGAATTGTATCTGCTCTCGACGGGAATAGCCGATACCGCGTTCTTCGGACCTGAGGCGGAATTCTTCATTTTCGATGATGTGCGCTTTTCGTCGGGAGAAAATCATGCGTATTACGAAGTGGATTCGGTCGAAGGACGGTGGAATACCGCCCGCGACGAAGGACCGAATCTCGGCTACAAGCCCCGTTACAAGGAAGGCTACTTTCCCGTTCCGCCCACCGATCATTTCAACGATCTGCGCAATGAAATGGTGCGCGTCCTGATGCAATGCGGCCTGCATGTCGAAACACAGCATCATGAAGTGGCGTCGGGCGGACAGTCGGAAATCGATCTGCGCTTTGCACCCCTGCTGAAAGCGTCGGATGAACTTCTTCTTTTCAAATACATTATCAAAAATGTCGCCCGCCTGCATAATCGCACGGTCACTTTCATGCCGAAACCCGTCTTCGGCGACAACGGGTCGGGCATGCATGTGCATATGAGTCTCTGGAAGGAAGGGAAGCCGTTGTTCTACGGGGAACGGTATGCAGGACTCAGCGAAATGGGCCTGCATTTCATCGGAGGTCTGCTCAGGCATGCTCCCGCCTTGTGCGCCATCACCAATCCCACCACCAACAGCTACAAGCGTCTGGTTCCCGGCTATGAAGCCCCGGTGAATCTGGCGTATTCACAGCGGAATCGTTCGGCCGCCGTGCGTATCCCGATGTACAGCTCCTCGCCGAAAAGCAAGCGTGTGGAATTCCGCACGCCGGATCCGAGTACGAATCCGTACCTGGCCTTCAGTGCGCTGCTGATGGCGGGGCTCGACGGCGTCATCAACCGCATCGACCCCGGAGAACCGCTGGACAAGGATATCTACGACATGGCGCCGGAGGAATTGAAGAATGTACCTTCCACTCCGGCGACACTGGAGGAGGCGCTGCAGGCACTCGAACGCGACCATGACTTCCTGCTCAAGGGAGGTGTGTTCACCGAAACCGTTGTTCGGACCTGGATCGATTACAAGCTGTCACGCGAAGCGACGCAGATCGCACTGCGTCCGCATCCATTCGAATTCGGACTGTATTTCGATGTCTGATCCGGGCATGGACGCCTGGAGGCACGAACCGGCCGGGGCATACCTTCAGTCAAGATGCGGAATCGTTATCTTGTGCATTGGTGTTGTCTTATCTCTGGCAGGAACATGTCCGCTTTCTCCTTACTGAAAAAGGTATCTCTCGCAGCCGGACTGTACCGCCCTGCGCGGACAGTCAACAGAGTTCTGCGGCCGCGAATGCGCCGTGCGTGACGGAAGCGCCGGGGACAGTGGAGCAGAGACAGTCAGAATCGCAATTGCATCCCCAGTCCCGATGGTGCGGGAAGCAGAATCAGGGCCGCGTCTTCCGATACGTCGAAGCTGAACAGCGCCGCATCCACATAGGCATCGGCGATCTGGAGAAGATAGGTCACCAGCAGCCACCAGCCATATGTGTCACGGCGATCACGATAGAATTCACGGAAACGCTTGAGTCGCAGGTCGCCTCCCGGGGTCTCCTCGTCGATGGTCGCATCATAGAGTGATGCATAATCGATGTACCTTCCGTGTTCCGTGACGATTCCCCAGACAAGAAAACCCGTGAGACCGACGACGACAGGGACTTTCAGATAGGATTCGTTATAGAACTGTCCCCAGCCCGGAATCACTGCCGAACGCAGTACCGCACCGAGCGTGGATTTCGTCGGGAGAGATTGCTCATCGGTTTCGTCAATAGCTTCAATCGAGGCACCAGTGATTTCCACCTGTGCGCTGTCATCGGCCACCTGCGCGTCGATATAGTCCTGTCGCAGGGAGATGCCGATAGAGTCTTTTTTCTCCGGTGCTGTCTCCATCGCTTCCTCCGTCGTGACGCGGATGGAATCATCCTGCGCAATGGCGGATGCCGCAAAAAGAAATACCATAAGCAGAAGAAACAGCGTGATTCTCATCTGATCAACATAGTATGCCGGAACGGGAGATACAATATTCGGAAGCGGGACCTGCGGCGATGACCGGGGGCTGATCGGAGAGTGCCGGCGCAGGGTCGGCATACCATTGCAAATGGACTCTGCCGGCAGTACCTTTTCTCTTTGTATCATTCGACCATGACGTGTGGATGAAACGGAAAACTGTGGCTGTAATATTTGGCGGACGTTCAGGAGAGCATGAGGTCTCCATCGTTTCCGCGGAATCGATCATGAACGCACTCGATCCTGCGCGGTATTGTATCGTCCCGGTCGGGGTGGGAAAGGACGGACGGTGGTGGACAGGAACTTCCGTGCTTTCCTTTCTCCGGAACGGAGCCACAGAGCATGTTCCGGAGGATTGTCGTCTGTGTACGCTTCTGCCCGATCCCACACGCGGCGCGCTGCTCCTGGCCGGAGAGGCTGCCTGGGAAGCGATCAACATCGACATTGTCTTTCCCGTCCTGCACGGCACCTTCGGAGAGGACGGCACGATGCAGGGGTTGTTCGAACTCGCCGATATTCCTTATGTGGGCGCTGGTGTTGCCGGATCGGCAGTCGCCATGGATAAAGTCCTGCAGAAACGACTGCATCGTGATGCCGGGCTGCCGGTGACGGATTTTCTCACGTATTCCTCGAAGGAGATCCGGGAACGGAGCGGAGACATCGCCGGGGAAATACTCGGGCAGCTCCGCATGCCCCTGTTCGTCAAGCCCCCGAATCTCGGTTCCAGCGTCGGTATCAGCAAGGTGGCCACACGCGGGGAACTGGAAGCGGCGATGCTGCATGCCGCACAATTCGATCGCAAGGTCCTGGTCGAAGAGGCGGTCGTGGAGGCCAGAGAAATAGAAGTCGCCGTGTTGGGGAATGAACACCCCGTGGTCAGCGTGCCGGGAGAGGTCGTTCCCTGCAACGCATTCTATGATTACGACGCGAAATACGTCGACGGCGCGACGCAGCTGCATGTACCCGCCGATCTGCCCGACCCACTCGCGGAGCGTATCCGGTCGCTGGCACTTCTCGCCTTCCGCGCACTGGAGTGTGAGGGCATGGCGCGGGTGGACTTCCTGCTCTCCCGTCGCGACGACGCGTTGTTTCTCAATGAAGTCAATACCATACCGGGTTTCACTTCCATCAGCATGTATCCGAAACTGTTTGCTGCATCCGGAATACCATATCCGGAACTCCTTGATAAACTGATCGCGCTTGCCGGGGAACGTCATGAGGAGAAGCGTCTGCTGTTGCGCACCTATACACCAAAAACAGACTGGCACCGCCATGACGGCTGACATCAACCGTGCGGAGTACTGGGATGCCGCTTATCGCGATGAGCGTGATGGGTGGGATATGGGAACGCCGACGCCCGTCTTTGCCGATATACTCACGCGTATGGGAATGGATTTCCGTTCTCTCGGCGGTCCGGATTTCTCGGCGCTCGGACGGACACCACGCGTGCTGGTGCCCTGCAGCGGAAGGGGCTACGATGCATTACTGTTCGCAGAACACGGGTGGGATGTGACTGCGGTGGATTTCTCCGCCGAACCACTGCGCTGGTTGCATGCCGAGCGCGGCAAGCGGGGGTTGGAACTCCGGGTGCTGCAGTCCGACATGTTTCCTCTCGCCGAAGAATACGTCGCACATTTCGACCTGTTGCTCGAATACACCTGTGTCTGTGCCATCGAGCCTTCTCGACGGGGAGAATTTCTCCGCTTCGCGGCTGATGTGCTGCGGCCGGGCGGTGTGCTTCTCGCCTTGCTGTTCCCTG
>JAGTUW010000045.1 GCA_018224345.1 Bacteroidota bacterium | reverse complement strand
TTTCTTGCAGGAGCAGCGTGGAATACCCTTGGGGTTCTTCAGGACATCATGCGCCCGATGACACCGTTCGTGCTTATCGCCAGTGCGATCTTTGCCGTCTGGAAAACCTATCAGTACAGCCGCGGTCTTCTCCTGGCGGCAGGAATTATCTTTGTTGCAACCTGGGCGATCGAAGCCCTGGGCGTAGCGACAACATTTCCGTTCGGGACCTATGAGTACACAGACGAGCTCGGATGGAAGGTGCTCGGTGTATCGATCGTCATTCCTTTTGCCTGGCTTCTGGTCATCGCAGCCAGTGACGCGGCAATAGGTCATTTTTTTGGACGTATCAGTACCGTACTTGCTGCAGTGTTCGCCACCGTGTTCGATTTCTTCCTGGAATTTGCCGCGGATGCTTTGGACCTCTGGCATTGGAGTACACGCTTCCCGCCCGCGAGCAACTATCTGAGTTGGTTTGTCATCAGCCTCGCTGCGCTGCTGCTCCTGCGCGATACGGCAGAACGCAAAATGGAGCTGCGTATCCCCGCCCATCTCTATATCGCCATGGTGCTCTACTTCTGTATTACGTTTCTGGGTGTAAAATCCGGATTGCTCATGCTGGAATGATGACCGGTTGTCCCGTACATGCTTTCATTGATCAATGGAGATAGCGCATGGCGAATGTCGGTATTGTGGGAGCAGGGTTGGGCGGACTTTCTGCAGCCATTCATCTGGCATCCAGCGGACATGACATTACCGTCTACGAACGTAACGCGACCGCAGGAGGCAAGGCATCGGAAATCAGTTCCGGTGGGTTTCGCTTCGATACCGGTCCGTCATTGATCACCATGCCATTCGTATTGAGAGAACTCTACGATGCAGGCGGTGCGGAGGAAGACGAACGTGTGGAATTGCTCCCTGTCGATCCCATCTGCCGTTACTTTTTCGATGATGGTACCGTTCTCGATGCAGCTTCCGACGAACAGGCCTTTTGCGCACAGGTCGCGGCGTTGTCGCCAGTGGATACGGATGCCGTATCCCGTTTCCTCGATTACAGTCAACGCATCTACGAGTTGACCAGTGACATATTTCTCTTCCACTCTCTGACGGATCTCAAATCCCTGCTCCGCTGGAAACATGTAAAGACCTTGCTGCGGCTGCCGCAAATCGATGCATTCAGAACAGTGCACGAAGGGGTACAATCCTTTTTCCATGACGACAGACTCGTACAGCTCTTCGATCGCTATGCCACATACAACGGTTCAAACCCGTATACCGCTCCGGCAACACTCAACATCATACCCTATGTGGAATATCGGATGGGTGGGTATTATGTCCGTGGAGGCATATACGCACTTGTGCGTAGTCTCGTGCAACTGGCCGAAAAACTCGGCGTGCGCTTTCACTATGAAACGACGGTGGAAGCGATCACCACGAAACATGCAGTTGTACAAGGCGTGCGTACCGAATCCGGGATACGAACGCATGATGCCGTCATCAGTAATGCGGATGCCGTATACACCATGACGACGTTGCTGGAGGGAAGCCGGCAAGCGGTTGCATCGAAGAAGCATCACTATGAAACACTGGAACCGTCATGCAGTGGGCTGGTCTTTCTCTGGGGGGTGCGTGGCAGACGGGATGCGCTTGCGCAGCACAACATCTTCTTCTCAGGGAATTATGCCGAAGAGTTCGAAGATATTTTCGTGCGGCATATCCCTCCGGCGGACCCGACGGTGTATGTCTCGATTACCGCACGGGTAGATGAGGATCATGCCCCCGAAGGGTGTGAGAACTTCTTCGTGCTCGTCAATATGCCGTATCTGACAGAAAAAAACAGGGATTACGATTGGGCCGGATACCGGGATTCCGTTCTCAGTCGTCTGCAACAGGCGGGTGTGGATATCGAAACGGATATCGTGTATGAAGAAATGATTACCCCGGCAGACCTTGAGCAGCGTTTCAATGCCAACCGGGGAAGCATATACGGCATTTCGTCAAATTCAAGGAACGCAGCGTTTCTGCGGCCGTCGAACCGGATCAGAAAGCCCCGCGGTCTCTATCTGTGCGGGGGATCCGCGCACCCGGGTGGCGGCGTCCCTCTTGTTCTGCTTTCGGGAAAACTTGCCGCCGAAGCAGTGATGCGCTGACGAGACTGCAAAAAGCATACATACTATTCAGCGATGCGGAATTCCACGCGCCGATTGAGCGCACGGTTCTCATCCGAATCATTCGGGACCTGCGGTCGCGATTCCCCGTAACCGACGGCTTCCAGTCGCGTCTTGTCGATCCCCTTGCTTATGAGATGATCGACGACGGACTGTGCTCGCTTGCGTGAGAGTTCATCATTGTATGCCTCACTGCCCAGATCATCGGTATGTGCCGCAATGACAATACTCAGATCCGGATTGATTTCCAGAAAACGGATGAGTCGTTCGAGCTCGAAGAATGATTCCTCCTTCAAATCCCAACGATCAAAATCAAAGAAAATGTTGTTGACGCGCTGAGCGAGCAGGTCACCCCATTTATCGCGTCGCTCCGTCATGCTTTTGACAGATTTCAGATTGAATGCCAGTGAAATGATACCATCGTCACCCGAGCTACCACGTCCCGAGCCGTCACCGCTGCCGTCGCCCGAACCATCGCGTCCCGAGCCGTCACCGCTGCCGTCACCCGAACCGTCACCGCTGCCGTCGCCCGAACCGTCGCGTCCCGAGCCATCCCCGTTGCCATCGCCCGAACCGTCGCGTCCCGAGCCGTCACCGTTGCCGTCGCCCGAACCGTCGCGTCCCGAGCCGTCACCGCTGCCGTCGCCCGAACCGTCGCGTCCGGAGCCGTCACCGCTGCCGTCGCCCGAACCGTCGCGTCCGGAGCCGTCACCGCTGCCGTCGCCCGAACCAT
>JAGTUW010000044.1 GCA_018224345.1 Bacteroidota bacterium | reverse complement strand
TATCACCTCCCTGTTTTTGTTGCTTGGCCTTACGGTCAGTGCGCAGGGTCAGTCGCTTGATGTATCTCTCAAGGATGTTGACCTCAGTCAGCTTCCCCGTGTGTTGTTCAAGGTCTGTGTCAGCGAGAATCAGAGTATTGTCCGGGGTCTTGATGTGTCCCGGATGACGCTGATGGAGAACGGCGTTCCACAGGAACTCTCCATCCGGTGTCCTGATCCGATGGAAATCAATTCCGTCGTGCTGGTCCTTGACAACAGCGGATCGATGCTGGGGGCTTTGTCCAAATTGATCGAAGCGTCACAGAGAATGGTGGATAATCTCGGTGACAACGATGAATGCGCCATCATAACCTTCGGGAGGGGAATCAACATCGTTCAGGATTTCACGACGGACAAAGCGCAATTGAAGACCGTTCTCGGAAACATGGTGGCGAACGGAGGAACGCCCCTGTTCAGCGCGGCCTATCAGGGATGTCAATTGCTGCAGATGCGTCCCGGCAATCGGCATGCGGTCATCATCACTGACGGGGAAGACAATCAATCGACGCACACAAGCGAAGAAGTCGTTGCTCTCGCCAACAACATCGACGCGAACCTGCATACCATCGCCTTTGATATCGATCAGCAATACCAGGCCGTGATGCGCGATATGGCGGTACGCACCGGAGGAGTGTATTTCTTTGTATCCCGTCCCAGTGAATTGACGGAAGTCTATGAAAAAATCGCCGATATCATTACCGAGGAATGTTGTATCGCCGAATATACATCCGACAACTGTGTCGACGCCCTGCGTTCACTGCTGATGCAGGTCACCCACGAGGGGCGTACGGGGACGGTTGTGCAGGATTTCGTCAGTCCCATACGGGCCGGGGAAAGTCTGCTGACGGTGACCGTGCCGGAATCGATCACGCCTCTGGCAACGGACCGTGGCGTCATAGAACTCTCGCCCGCACCATCGACGGAACTGAGCCTGACATTGTCCTTCATACTTGAGTATGACCAGAATCTCGTGGAGATTCCGGTACTGCCGTTCACTCTGGGTACCATGGCGCAGAATCAGGTCGTGGAAATGACACGCGTCGGTCCGGGGGAAATGCGCTTCGTGTTCTCTGGCATTCGTCCTCCATTCCAGACAACCCGCCTCATCGCGTTTCCGATACAGGCATTGGTTGCCGACAGCAGTCGCTACGTGCACTTCCGCATTCGTGATGCACAGATCGAGGGTTGTCCCACAACATTTTCCTTTGCGAGTGATTCCACCTTGATCTGTCAGTGCTTTCGTGCATTTGATCTCGCCATGGATTCCGTCCTGATGCTTCGCGCGGAGGAAGTGGTGGAAATTCCCGTAGAGGTGTTGAGCGGGCTTGAGACCGGGACTCGCCTGCAGGCGGATGCGACCTTTTCCCTCCCGGCCGAGCTGGGTGAGATCGATGTAGTGCCCGGGAGTCTGCTGCCGGAAGGTGCGTTGCAGTGGGAGCGGGAGGGAAACATGCTGCGGCTCTTTACACCGCTGCCGGTCTTTCCGAAGGACACATCCGGTCTGCTTGCACTGCTCCGTGTTGGTCCGAACATGAATGCGGGTGTGCGGCGTTTTGCACTCGACCTCGTAGCCAGCGAATTATGGCAGCGTTGCTGTCCGGAAGACGGGGAGGAAGCCCGCATCCTGGTATTGCAGGACGGATTGTGCGAGTTTATACTCAGGGAGAAGGACGCAGCCGTGCAAGTGACGAATGCACCGAACCCGTTTACGAGCGAAGGTGGAGCGCACACCTGGATTTCGCTTGAAATACCCGAAGAACGCCGGGGACACTTCTTCACGCTCGATGTCCTCGATGGCAATGGGAGAATCGTCCGTCGCCTGTACGACGGTCCGCTCGAGCAGGACGTGCTGCGGCTTCCCTTCGATGCGTCGAATCTCCCCACGGGCGTGTATCATGCCGTGCTGCGCGGGGATAAGGATGTCATTTCCCGTGCCATGCTGTATGTCAGATAGCAGTGGGATTGCTCCTGAATCGTGCGCGACGTAGATTGAAAGAATATGGCGTCGCTTGAGAAAATCATATTAGATATACAAAGGCTTTTTCGCCGTATATATTTTCCTCAACCCGGGGAATTGACGAGAAAGCTCGGGCGATTCACACGCAATGAATCCGTACTGATTCTCATTGCCGCCGGGATCGGGGTGGCGACCGGGGGAGTGATACTCGCATTCAACTGGACAGTGGAATTCGCCGGAGACTATTTTCTTGAATTGTATGCATTGTCACGGGACAAGGAGATCTGGCAGTACCTGTTGATCCCGCTTATCCCGGCTTTGGGCGGTCTGGGGGTCGGAGTACTGCAGACCTACGTATTCAAATCGAAACCGGGTCATGGTGTCCCCGAAGTCATACTCGCGTCACGGTTTTCCCGTGGGCGCATACAGCGACGCGTCATACTGCAGAAACTGCTGACGGGCGCTCTCTCCATAGGTTCGGGAGGTGGTGGCGGACGGGAAGGTCCGATTGTCCATGTAGGTGCCGCCGTCGGTATCGGTATCGCCAATCTTTTCCGTCTTACGCAGGATCAGAGCCGCACACTGATTGCCTGCGGTGCGGCGGCGGGAATCAGCGGTATTTTCAATGCGCCCATCGGTGGTGTCATGTTTGTCCTCGAAGTGATTCTCGGGGATTTCCGACTCAAGACATTTACTCCGGTGGTCGTTTCTGCTGTCGCGGCAACCGCGATCACAAGAAATGCCTACGGAAGCTTCACATTGGTCAGTGCGCCGTCCGGCTTCACCATTGCCCTGCCGGAATACCTGCTGTTCGCGCTTCTCGGAGTGATCATGGGGTTGATGTCCGCTTACTTCGCCCGCGTTATCATTCTGGTGGAAACCTGGAGCCGGAACAATCTGCGCATGTCCGAAGCGTTTCGACCTGCGGTCGGGGGTCTTATGGCCGGTGTACTCATTCTGTTTCTGCCCGCGATGATGGAACAGACCTACATGCCGATGAATCAGGCGTTACATGCATCTCTTCCCATCTGGTTGATGCTTGTCGTTGCGTTTCTCAAGCCGTGGCACACCGCGGTCACCACCGGCAGTGGTGGGACAGGTGGCGTTTTTGCGCCCGCACTCAAAAGTGGAGCCATGCTCGGCGCAGTCTTCGGCATGCTCATGATGATGCTGTTCCCCAATACTGTGCTGTCTCCGACCGCATATGCACTCTCAGGTATGGGCGCAATACTCGCCGGAACAATGCATGCCCCGTTGACGGGAATTCTCATTCTCATTGAAATCAGTAATGATTACTCTATCGTGCTTCCCGCAATGCTGACCGCAATTATCGCAACGGTGATTGCGCAGCGTTTCATGCGCAGCTCGATTTACACCTGGTCAATCAGCGAACCGGAAAGCAGAATCGGTTCCTACGCCTACGTCCCTCTGCTCAGCACCATCACCATCGAACCCATAGTGCTGCGCAATGCCGCCACAGTCAGACCTGAAACACCGATTCAGGATGTACTGATGATCTTCGAGCGTACCGAAGGAGAGGCGGTGCTGGTACTCGACAACGAGGATAGATATCTTGGCCTGATTGAATTCGAGGATGTGCGCTCGTTTATTACGGAACGCGAACTCATGGAGGGACTCGTCGCCGCCGATGTCATGATTACCTCCATCAAACCCGTGTATGAGAACAGTACGCTCGATGTGATTCTCAAACTTTTCGACGATTATGGATGGGCTGTGCTTCCGGTGTTGAAACGGGGCGGGACCAAAGAAGCCATCGGGCTGGTCACTGCCAACGACGCACAGACCTATTACCGTCGCTCGGTGACACGCGAAAGCATGTGAATCCGCATGTATCCGGACAAGCCCACCGTTTTTATTTCTTTACAACTATCACTATTTAGTGAAAGTTCTGAAACTATCGTACTTTGTGCGCGTACCTGGCAGGAGAGGTTTGCATGAACGCACTGACAGCAGAAAAGCAGAAGTTTATTGAAAGCATCGGAATGGCCTGTGAACAGATGTTCGGTTTTCCGCGCATGGCCGGACGTATCTGGGGGGTCTTGCTGATAACGGACAGGGAGCATCTCTCGTCGGATGAACTGATGGAACTTCTCGGGGCGAGCAGAGGAAGTATCAGCACATTGACACGCATGTTGGAAGGGGTGGGCATCGTCAAACGCGTGACCGTGCCTGGAGAACGGCGGCACTATTTCCGCGCCGCTGATGCGGAGGCCCTGATACAGGCCGAACGTGCAAGCCTCGCATCATTCATTCAGCTGATGCACAGTGGGTTGCACCGCCTTGGAAAAGGGGAGCGTATTGCAAAATCACGGTTGAACGAATTCAGGGATTTCATGGAATTCATATCCGGTGAATACGAAGAACTCATTGAACGCTGGTACAAACGACGAGGTGGCAGATGATACGTTTCGTGTTTCTTTCATTGCTTCTCATCCCGGCCATCACCTTCGCACAGGATGCGGATGACATCATCGCCCGTTCCGAAGGACTGCTGCGGGGTGAAACCTCACGCGGTACATACGAAATGAAAGTAGTGACGCCGGAATATACACGGACAATGAAGATGGAGTATTGGTGGGATGAGAAGGGTGACCGGACGCTGGTCCGGACGATTGCCCCGAAAAAGGAGAAAGGGAATAAATGGTTGAAAATCGGAAACGAGATGTGGAATTATCTGAGTGCCACGGAAACGACGATTAAAATTCCGCCCTCGATGATGCTGCAGTCCTGGAACGGATCGGATTTTACCAATGACGATCTTGCCCGGGAATCCAGTATGTATGAAGATTATGAGCATCGAATCATCGACGAGGAGGAGGAAATCAACGGCGAGCCATGTTGGAAAATCGCCTCGACTCCGAAGTCCGACGCAGCCGTGGTGTGGGGACGTCTCTACGTCTGGG
>JAGTUW010000043.1 GCA_018224345.1 Bacteroidota bacterium | reverse complement strand
TTGTCTCTCTGTTCGCAATATTCGATGAGAAAGCCGTCGACAAGTGACTCCGTGTACCTGCTGTTCATGAGAAGGCGATGTTCGAGGGCGCGAAAATCCGTCATGATAACTCCGTGATCGTGCGGGAAGCGCTGCCGATATCTGCGGCAATGCCTCCAATATCGCAATTCGGCGGCAATGATGCCACAAATCCCCTATACCGTAGCAGCTGCTTCATCGCTCGGCCTGGGTAACGCTTCATACGAATCGAAGAATTTGGCCAGGAAGTTCAGGAGGACTTCCCCATAGAACTCGTGAATCTGCCGGGAAATGCCATCGTCGTCGCCCAGCTTTTCAGAGATACCGCAATTGGATCAGTACGGGATAATGCCCATCGCTTCTGCGGCGAGGGCATCAATGAAATCATCCGGAGGATCGGTCACGCGCGGAACACCGTCCGCATGACCGCTGGAGTTCGCGGGGGCCCTGCTGCGGAAAACCCGACCCGACCCCGTTCCATCCGCTCGTGCTCGCCTCCACCAGCATCGGCGAGGAAGGAATCGACTTCCACGCCTCCTGTCGCGCCGTTGTGCACTGGAACCTGCCGGGCAATCCTGTCGACCTCGAGCAGCGGGAAGGCCGTGCTCACCGTTACAAAGGTCATGCCGTGCGCAAGAACATTGCTGCGCGTTACTGTCATCTCCCTCTCGACGGTTGTTCCGTTGCAGTCGGGACATGATCCGGAGTCATCGATACGACGGAGCATTCGCCTGTTGACGCGCCTGCAAATCCCTTCACGCATGTTCGCGAGATGACAATTACAGAAGAATGCGCATCGGTTTGCGCGATGCGAAGATCTGGCCGGTGCGAAGATCTGGCCGGTGCGGAGAGGAGAATCTGTAGACTGCTCAAAAATGGATGGAGAGCGAGCAGAGGGAATCGATCCCGCGGGTGGCATATTCTGGTTACTCTGACGGATTATTCCGGAATAACGGGGATGAAAACCCGTCGAAAACCACGGAATTCAGCATTATTTCGAAATAATCAACAGGAATACGTTGAAAGTGCCTGTACACTGCGATGTTATTTTGATTTAACGGACCGGGAAACAATCCCGCATGCGTTGCATCAAGGGAAATGAAGGATTCGGGAATGGAGTCGTGTGGAAAGTTTTCAGCGATCGGGATTATTTTCACGTTTTCCTTCTTCAGGATTTTGCCCGTGCTTATACAGGAGCTTCAATTATACAAAAACGAACGAAAGAGCGGAGATGGCTGCTATGATAAAACTAATTCCGAGGTATTCTCTGAAGTTCTTCGAAGGCTTAAACTTTCCTTCTGGAACGATAAAGAATAATGCGAGCAGAACACTATGTATTACAAAGTAGGCCATTAAAAAGACCTTTGCCCAGCCTGCAATTCCAATATCGAGTGCCAGAACACGGTTGAGCGATATACCGACTATCAACACTGAAAATGCAATAAGAAGTCGTTTGGGAAGTGAAAGATTAATCATCGAAAGCATTGTATTCACTCCTGACATATATTTATAAATTCGAAAGTAGTGTCATTACACCGCACCCAACAGCTGCTCCTGCGCACCAGAACCCAAGACAGACCAAATATCCGCAGTTACTGGCAAGACAACCTACAGCAGCAGCAGTACATCCGCCTCCCACACATGCAAGATAGTCTTTCCAGGTCGATAGCTTTCAGTATAGATGACGCACAATTGCGATTTCTCCATTACGGTCAAAACACCAATTCGAGACTGATTCCATCGAGTAGCGTCTTCGGCGTGCAGCGAGGATCTCGATGTCATGACCAGCATGCCGCAACGCCGGGGTGACGAACTTCAGTGCGCTGTGACGATGCACATTGTTGTACCATTGCACGAAGGCATGCACCCAATTCCGTGCCGTCTCGATCGAGGCAAACCCGCGCTCCGGATAATCCGGTCTGTACTTGCAGGTGCGAAACAGAGATTCTGCGGCCTTGTTCGCTATATCGTTGTTATTACTTGACTTACGAACGCGTCCGCAGCAGGTGTCGCAAGTATATCACAAGGCGTAGCGCTCCAGCGATTGGACCATGTGCTCCGCGCTCGCCGAGGTTGTAGCGGTACGCTTTCGGATAGCGACTCAGTTTCGCCGCATACCAGGGTAACTAATACGTCCTCACGACACGGAAACCAAGGAGGCCATAGACCCGATGACCGGGATTGCGGTGGATCCGATACGCGGAGCGGCAGCTCCTCGCATCGTCGTACCAGGAGCCGCCGCGGACCACACGATAGTTTCCCGTGGTCGGACCGCGGGGATCCTCCGCCGGGCTGGATGCGTAGTAGTCGTTGCCATACCAGTCCCAGCACCATTCCATTACGTTTCCGTGCATGTCGTAGAGACCGAAGGCATTATGTTCCTTTTCGCCGACGGGATGCGTGGATGAGCCGGAGTTCTCGTAATACCAACCTGCGCGATCCAGAGCGGGGTCAACACCTGTAGGACTCGTCATATTGCCCGTGTAAAAATCCGTTTCCGTGCCCGCGCGGCAGGCGTATTCCCATTCGGCCTCGGTGGGCAGACGATAGCCGTTGGCCGTGAAATCGCACACAATGCTCGATCCGCTGCCGCTGTAGCAGGGGTCCAGTCCCTCCTGTCGCGACAGCTCGTTGCAGAACTCCACCGCCTCGTACCAGGTCACGCGTTCGACGGGCAGGTCCGCGTCTTTGAATTGGCTCGGATTGCCGCCTATCACGGCTTCGTACTGCTCCTGCGTCACCTCGGTACGGGCCATCAGAAAGGGACGCGTGATGCTCACATCGTGGACGGGCTTTTCGTCGAAGTAGCCCTTACTGGTGATGTCTCCCATACGGAAGCCTCCGGCGGGGATGAGCGCCATCATTGTCGTATCGTAGTCGTGACCGTTCCCATTGGGTGTGACGGGACTGTCGTCCTCATTATCAGAACATGTCGCAAGCATCAGTATGGCACATATCACAACGAAACCGACATCGGCAGAATACCTGATGGAAGCAACGCGTTGCATTGATGATCTGTGCATGTTGATCTCCAAATTTCGGGAGTTCGCCCAAACATAGTTGAAATTCTCCGACGATGCAAGGGTTGTCACGCAGCGATACGATGTTCCGCATCGATGGCGACGATCAATCAAATGCCGACAGGGTCGCGGCATGAAATCGGTCGCATACACCAGATTTGGTTATATCTCACCCGTGGCTCTATCTGCTGCATTCACGGCAGATCCGAATCAGCATGGACGGGCGTGGTCGTGCGCTCGGCAACGTGCTTGTCGAACGCCTCTGGCGGAAAGTGAAATACGAGGATATATACCTGCGCGACTATTCAAACGGACGGGAGTTGCACGAAGGACTCACAACGTACTTCCAGTTCTACAATAACGAAGGTCCGCACAGTGCGCACGGGAGGCAGCCGCCGTTGCAAGTGTATGCGGCATGAAGCAATCTTGCAGCGCAGAGTCGTCCTGTTTGCCCGTGCGCGAGAAGAAAACGGATCGTAGGATGTT
>JAGTUW010000042.1 GCA_018224345.1 Bacteroidota bacterium | reverse complement strand
GATGTTCGTTTCGGTATCGGCCTATTCCCAGTCCATCTTTCCGGCGGTCTGGATCAACGATACTACCAGGGTCCTGAAGTATGATGAAGATATGACGCCATACGGTCAGTATGTTCATGTAAAGAGATATTTTTCTGATGTAGCGCCGTTTTACACCGTGGGGGAAATCTGCCTGATACAGAATGATGGGGACACAATCGATCTCAGATGGGACCATCCGATGGCATACGGGGACGCTTCCGTATTGCTTCCTGTCTATAACGAGTCGGGGGCATTGCAAAATGAGTTGATAACATATTCGTTTGATGTATCGGATGGCGACACGCTGAGGATGTACCATACCGGGGATATACAATATCCACCTGTCAATCCGGATGGAAGTGACCGCACATTCGAGCAGGACACTTCATTGTTTCATATTCCGGATACAGTGTGTTATCTCCTCGAACTGATAGAGGATGCAACGAATCAGCGTGCCGGGCTACTTGATTCGATAATCTATTTGCCGGCGCAATCCTTTTTCGATTACTGTTCGAACATAGCGGAATCAGTGTATGATACAAGCTATGTTGGATTCAGAAGTTATCTCGTGACAAGAACGGAAGGCATTGATCTGCCACAGGGGAGTTATCGGATTCGGCTGACTGCCCTGTCGTCGGCAATGATGAATGGGGGAGTCGACAGCATGTTTTTTGCATCGTTTGAGTTCGCCCCCCGTATCACAAAAGAGTTGAATCTCGTATGGGATTCCCTGACACAGGCTTTGATCAGCAGAATGCTTCAGATTGATGACTCATTATCCGGAGCCGGCAAGAAAAGGTATGGTGTAAGGAGCAACTTCGTGGAAGCGAATTACAGACTGTATCCGACCGTGCTGTCGCAGGGAAACCCCTTTGTTTCGGTGACCGGCGTTGATTCTGATTTTACAGGTGACATAGAATTGCATCTTTATACAACCGATGGGAAGCTTGTATCGGTTGAACATACGCGGAAATCCGTTGAAGGCCAGGAAGTTGTCGGGTTGAGACTTCCTGTGCGTTTGCTTCGGGGAGCATATGTGGTCATTATCCACGCTAACCAGAAGTATTCGGTAAATGTAATAGTGGTCAGGTAATGAGGAGGATCCGATGAACAGACGATCAGACGATTAAAATCAGGCCACAAAACGCGAAGTTCAAAAAGACAAAAGGGTTTACGGGTTGCTTCTTATTCTATAATAAGCGCATCGAAAAGCCATTGTGTCTTTGTGTGCTTCGTGTCTTCGTGTCAAAAAGTCAGAAGAAGAAAAAACCACAAAAGCACTAAAACACGAATAAAGAGCACGAAAAGGTTTACGGGTCGCTCCTTATTCAATAATAAGCGGCCCTGAAACGTATTTGTGTCTTCGCGCCTTGGTGTCTTTGTGATTAAAAGTTGAATACCGGCTGTTCACGCACCGGAGAACAGAGCAATTGCCTTGTCCTTCTGTTCGTGGTGATCGACGATGGGAAGCGGGTAGTCTTCTCCGACGATGCAGGCGGCCTCCCGCTGTGTATGCGTGTCCGCTGCTGCGGGCCAGTGAATGTGCGTATTGTCGAAGCCTCGGAGCTCGGGTACCCATGTGCGAATGTAGCTGCCGTCCGGGTCGAATTTCCGTGATTGGAGAATCGGATTGAAGATGCGGAAGTAGGGCGCGGCGTCCACACCGGTAGAAGCCGACCATTGCCAGCCTCCGTTGTTGGAGGCGAGTTCGAAATCCAGGAGTCCTTCCGCGAACCACGCCTCCCCGCGTCGCCAATCGATGAGCAGGTCCTTGGTCAGGAACATCGCCGTGATCATGCGCAGGCGATTGTGCATCCATCCCGTAGCGTTGAAATGCCGCATGGCCGCGTCGACGAGGGGATATCCTGTGCGGCCTTCACACCAGGCATCGAAGTGTTCATCCTTTCCCGGCCAGGCAATGTCGTCGTATTGCTGCTGAAAGGCATGGCTGACCACGAAGGGAAAGCGGTCGAGTATCATCATGTAGAATTCCCGCCAGATCAGTTCACTGAGCCAGGTGGAAGCGCCGGAGGAAGTCTCCCTGCGTGCAGCACGCACACATTCCCGTATGGATATCGTGCCGAAACGCAGATGGACCGACAGTCCGGAGGTCCCTTCGCGCGCAGGGAAATCTCTGTCTTCCCCGTATCGCGATATTCGTGGCAGGAAATGCGCCAATCGCTGTTGCGCGGCATCCTCGCCGGGTTCCAGCCAGAGCTCCCGTGCCTCGAAGCCGAGATCCGCCATGGTCCAGGCATCACTGTAGCCCTTCATTGAAGCGGAGGGGGCCAGACGACTGAGATCAGCTTCGCGCGGGGTGTCCGGCGCATCACCGGTCAGCTCCGTTTCCTCGAAGCGACGGAGCCAGGTCTTTTTGTAAGGAGTGAAGACTCGATACGGCTCCCCGTTCGCCTTCTCTATGTCACGCTGCTCGAAAATCACCTGGTCCTTGAAGGAATAAAATCCCCGGCCTCGTTCTGCGAACATGCGTGCGATGGCGTCATCGCGCAGCTTCGCATAGGGTTCGTAATCACGGTTGGTGTAGATCGCAGCTGCATCGACAGCTTCCGCCAGTTCGGGAAGACGGAGAAGCGGATCCCCGTGCAGGACGATGAGTCCGCTGCCATGAGCACGCAGCTTCGCACGCAGCTCTCTGACACTGTCATGAATGAAGGTGATGCGCCGGTCGCGCCGGTCGGAAAGATCATCGAGGATATGCGAATCGAAGATGAAGACGGGAAGCACAGCCCCGTGTCTGGCAAGTGCGGCCTCCAGGCCGGTATTGTCGGCAATACGCAGATCGCGGCGAAACCAGAAGAGAGCCGGGGCGGTATCCGTGAGCGTTGTCATGATATACTCCTGCAGAATAGGTGCGGTGTCCGTGTTAAGATGAAAACAGCGATGCTGAATAAATGATTTCATCCGGCGTCAGGGTAGCATCGTAAGGATAAAGCGGAAGAAACGTCAGGGGGCGTCATGTTTCCGGATGTTCGTGATTACGAGAGGAACTGGCGCTAACGAAGGACTAACGCTGCGGTAATTATCGCTGAATACTGATGTCGCAATTTACAATTGCTGAAATTGTTATAAAACAGGATTACGAACAACACATTTTTCAAATATTTTTTTCAAGGACCATGCGTACCACACTTCTCCT
>JAGTUW010000041.1 GCA_018224345.1 Bacteroidota bacterium | reverse complement strand
GACGATTTTCTTCATGACGTATGACAATGTTGATGATGAAACATGCGATAACGGACGCGGCTATCCTCTGAACGGATCGGACCGGTTTGAACAAATAACATAACACATCACCGTCGGATTAGAAAAAACGTGAGGAAGCACAAAGGACCAGAAGGGCAAGAAGACCATGTCGAGTGTGGGTTTGATGATATCCCGGACAGAGCTGTGAAGTTCATCGAAGCTTCCGATAAAAGTCCTCTGTGTCCTCTGCAACTCCTTTTCTGTGGCGCCACTACGATTGCGTCGAATACAATCAATGTGTATATTTAGGAGTTGGACGAGATTCTCGCAACTTTATCCTGTTCAGTACTATATTGAATGCAGAACCATATATTCAACCGGAGCCGAAGTATGACAACGGAATCCTCCAGGAAACGCATTCTCCTTGTGGAAGATGACGAACAGAGCGTGCGCTATATTGAATTATTGCTGAGGAAACGCTATGAGGTATGCAGCACGACCTGGGCCGAGGCGGCCTGGACGTTGTTGCATGAAATCCCGATCGATCTTGTGCTGATGGATATCTCTCTCCCCGGTGGGGTCAATGGATTGCAACTGACAGAGCGCATCCGGGCCTCGGAGCGACTGCACGGACTTCCTGTCATTGCAGTGACGGCCCATGCCTTTCCCCGGGATCGTGTCAACAGTCTCGCCGCCGGATGTAACGAATATATCTCCAAGCCATTTGAACGCGAAGAACTCCTCAATGCCGTTCATCGATTCATCTCCTGATCGCCGCGCATCGAGAAAACCCGCAATCCGCAATCAGGGGGTGCGATGCGGTAAGAAAAAACCACAAAATCACTAATTTACAAATAAAGAGCACAAAAAGGGTTTCAGAGCGATCCTTATTCTGTAACAGCCGTTCCGAACAACGTTCGTGCTCCTGTTTGTGTGTTGGTGCATTGGTGGTTTTTTCTTCGTCGAACGAGCGTAATCCGCAATCGAAACACACCGCACTCACATGCCCGGGGCGCGTCGTCTGTATGCACGCCAGCGCTGGAGGATGCGCTGCAGCAACATCCCTGCGGCGAGAACGCCGAGCAGCAATACGAGCCGGAAGAAAAGATGCTCGTGCCATGGGTGACGAACATTGATTTCCAGCAGTGACCGGCGGACTGTCCAAATCCCCTCCCCTATCGTGGCCTGGACTTCCAACGTATATCTGCCGGGTTGGAGAGAAGTATATAGAATGGCTCCGTTGTCGGAACGATGCCAGGTGTATTCCATGCCGCGCAGACGGTAGAGAAAAAACGTCTCTCCCGGATTGCGGAAGCTCGGCAGCAGCACCTGCGCCCGCAGCACATGATCACTCCGGTCCATAACAATGACGTCGCGCTGCTCGACACGTGTGTCGTTGATGTACAACTTCCCGAGTATGATACGGAAGGCCGGTGCCAGCGCCGGTGCCCGCCGTAATCCCCGGCAGGTAGGCGGAACCCAGTACCCTACACTCATGGGTTTCGAAGGATTGTAACTGGTCGCGCCGCGGCTGCCTCCAAACCACATGTACCCCGCTCGGTCACGCAGAACGGCCCCGTGCTGCACTTCATCGCAGTACAACCCCATGTCACGTGTCAGCGAAAACATCGACGTCATTCGCAAAAACGGGAGTTGAGCGGGCGGGACATTCCGGTATTTCTTCCTCAACGTGTCGACCGGCAGCAGGTATTGCAGATGATGCTGCGGCAGAATGGCCACTTTCCGCTTCGACCCGAAATACAGGCTGCCGTAATTGTCCTGTCCGATAAAGGCGATATTGCCCGACGCCAGTCCGTGTGCCGGTCCCAGTTGATGGAAACGCTCACCGATGCGCACCATGACTCCGTTGCCGATTGTTCCCGCCCAGAGCCTGTCGTCCCTGTCGACAAGCAGTGATGTCACGTGCATGCCACGGAGCTCCGGCAGAACATTGACAGTGCCTCCCGCTGTCGGGCGCACCCGGGCCAGACCGTTCTGTGTCCCTGCGATAATGAACCCAAATGCGTCCTCGGCCAGGCAGGTGATACGCTCCGAGGGCAGGCCGTCGTGCATGCTGTAAATGATGCTGCGCTCTCCGTCCCAATGTACCAGGCCATTCATCGTCGCAAACCAGTATGTTTTGTTTCGCGCATGCAGTATGTCGCGGACGCGGAGATCGGGAAGAAGCAGGCTCTCAGGGACTGGCTGCACCCCGTGTCGCCCCCACACCGTCACCCCGTTCTCCGTTGCGATGAGCAATTCGCCTGTCGCCAATTCATGCATCGCCCGGATATCATTGCCGGGAAGACCGTCCTGCATGCCGATGTGCAATCGTGTACCGCCGAAATAGCGGTAGATCCCCTTCCCGCGTGTCCCGAAATACAGTTCGCGGTCCCGGCTTTCGAGCAGACAACTCACAACCGCACCCGTATCCAGGTCGAAATGACGAAATCGGTGTGGGACGAAATGGAACAGGCCTTCGTCACTCCCGCACCAGATACCGCCTTCCTGATCGATACAGACGCTGCTGAGATTGCGTGCCGGGAGGCCCTGTGCGGGACCGAACAGGTACTGTGCATCATCGGTGAGCAGGACCAGTCCGCTGTCGGTGGCCACCCAGTGTCGTCCGAGACAATCGCGCGCGGCATCCCGGAGTTGCCTGCCGGGGAGCCGGGGCTGCAGGTACGCCCAGGGCGACGCGGCAGGCCGTACGGGTATCAGACTGCTGTCGGATGACGAAAAGCGAATGCTTCCGTCAAGTGTTTCTATAGTCAACGACCGGTCCGGCCGCGGATACATCGCGCGTACCGGAGCGTCAATTGCTCCCAGCATGTGATTCAGCATTGTATCGGGAGAATCGGCGGCATGGGCGTCGAGGCGAAGGACACGCACTCCGTCGTTGACACCGACGAACAACCTGTTGTCATCGACAACCGCCAATGCGAATGCCCCACCATAAATGTGTGCATTCTTTCCCCCGAAGTGACGGAACTCTCGCCCGTCAAAACGTAGCACACCGTTCTGTCCCGTCGCGACCCAGAGAAAACCGCGGGAATCGGTGGTGACAGCGGTCACGACATCTTCCGGCAGACCCTCCGCCATACCATACCGTATGAACGGATATTGCTGTGCACTCACCGTCATGGTAAGCAGGAGGACAAACACTGGTATCCATCGCGCATGCATACACGCAATGTAGCAGGGATTTGCGGAAAGGAAAACGGTATGGAGCAAGGCAGGAGAAATAATGAGGGGAGGTGTGCGGGTGGGTGCCGCGAGTCGGTGGGATCATACTGATTGGAACACCTGCCCCTCGCCTTTTCGCTCTTATAGGAGGGTATACCAATATGTCCTTCCAATGTTAGTCCCCTGTTGGCCATCTGTGCGGTTTTGACAAGGAACACGTTAGAACGGAGCGAATGAAGGGAAAAGACTTGTTCCGAGAAAGACTTGTCCTTCCCGGATGCATGCACTACTTTGCAGGCGGAACATGCCGTATTTCAATCAACGAATCCTGCCATGGCAAAACGTACAAATGATCTTTCAGAGCTTTCGCGGCTCCTGAGCGGAGATGAGGAACAGCACATTCGTCGCGATGTGGCGGCGTCATCTGGCGAAGAAGACAACACAGGCGGTAGTGAAGGCGACCGCGCTGCGGCGCTTTGCAAGTTGCATGTACAATTGGAAAAGAAAGGCCGCCGGGGAAAGGGCGTGACCGTCGTCAAAGGATTCTTTCATACAAAAGAAGATCTCCAGACCTTCGCCCGGGAACTGAAAACGCGCTGCGGGTCGGGCGGCACAGCGAAATCCGACAGTATAGAAATCCAGGGAGATCACCGGGCCACCGTTGCCGATTATTTTCGTTCGAAAGGTTTCCGCGTTACGGGCGTCTAGTGCGGGCAGCAATCACACGCGGCTGACACGGGTTGATGGCACCGGCGACGGGGATGCTCCGCGCCTGCGATGACCGGCACGTCCCGGGCTGGGCCGGGACACGCATGCACAGTGTGAGGCATATCCGGCGGATATCAGAGTTGGAAGGTCAGTCCCGACTCATCGGCATCGATAGTAATTGTCATTCCCTTTTCGATTTCTCCACGCACGATGCGTCCGGAAAGTTCATTGACGATTTCCTTGAGCATCAGACGCTTGAG
>JAGTUW010000040.1 GCA_018224345.1 Bacteroidota bacterium | reverse complement strand
GACGTCGCCCCCTTTCCCGCCATTCCCGCCATCCGGACCACCCTTCGGAACATACTTCTCCCGCCTGAAATTCACACTGCCCGCCCCACCCTTCCCGGAACGGACTACAATCGTAACCTGATCAACAAACAATCTGTGTCATCCTTTATTTGCGTATCGTTTATAGATGTCGTCCGTGAATTTTACCGCGAGACGCGAATACATATCGACATCAAACTTTATGAACAATTCATCGATGTACTCCGAAGCGTGGCGCCAGGTTGGCTTCGCATTCAGTACCATCATTGCCTTGTTGAACGCCTCTTCATTCTTTTTAAACAATTTCCTGATGTAGCGCTTTTTCTCCGAGGCACTTAACATCGTGTTTAGATCGCCATATTTGCTTATGACTTCCTCCGCGGGCACACTTTCTTCTTCTTCGTCCGGTATCCCGTCGAGGTCCGAATCCGCATCGGATTCTGAAGAATCATCGATGTCTTCAATCACAGGAATGTCGTCACGCCGTCTTGTCGCAGGCTCGGCCGGTTCAGGTTCGTCGTCCAGATCCAGCTGGCCCAGCAACTCTTCCGCAGGCTTAAGCGATGCATCGACAGCGAAGGGATCATCTTCGGAGGGCTGCTTCTCCGGGAGAGCGTCCTCCCCGGAGATTTCCAATTCCATTTCGTCGATCTCCTCAGCCTCTCTTTCCCAATCAATATCATCTTCCGCTTCGACACTTGAGTCATCGCGACGGGTGCCGACTTCATCGCCTGAGGATTCATCATCAGACGGAGTCAGGTCCTCCGGTTGATCCATCCCCGGAGTCATCGCATATGGATCCTCCTCGTCTGCGTCTAAATCAAACTCATCCGATTCATCCAAAGAAATCACTTCAGCGCCTGTAGGGGCACCCGGATGCAAATTCTGTTCCTCTTCATCATCCAGATTCACATCCGGGATCTCGTTGTCCTCTATAATGAAGCGGCCTTCATCATCCTGCATCAAGGCCTCTTCGATAAGGCCCATTTCCTCATCCAGATCCAACAATTCATCATGTGTCGAAGCCTGGGGCGCAGATGCCGACAGATAATCATCGCCGTCATCCCGATTCTCATCGTTTACCTCCTCCTCTTCATCGGGAGCGAAGGTCATGTCCTCTTCGTTCTGTGGGGACACTGTATCCTCCTGCGTATCTTCTGCACGGTCGTCGAGACCTTCCGGGTGCTCGTCGCCTTCTTGCGTTGGCAGAAAAACCTCGTCGTCGATTTCATCCTGCTGTGTGCTCTCATCCATTCCGAAATTGTTGAACGAATGATCCTCGTGCTGAATAACAACTCCCTCTTCCTGGTCGGAGATTACAAAATCGAGAGCATCATCTTCATCCCCGAGATCACCATGATGCTTTTCGTCCTCGGCCGGAACATCGATGTGAGGTACAGAAAAATCCTGTCCGGCTGTTGCGTGTCGTTCTGGTTTCATGCCACTCATATGCGTAAGCTGCTCGTTGACAATCGTTGAAATATCCATACCCAAAGTAAAATCAGCATCTCCGACGAGCATGACAAGATCATGCATGGTGATATTCTCTTCCTGTTGCTTCAATGCATCCAGGCGTTCGACAACAGTGGAAAGATTCTTGTCGTCGAAAAAAATCGACAATGCTTCAATAGGAACAGTGTTCTCTCCTGTAGAGTCGGCTTCATTGAAAAGCTCGAACACTGGTTCGCTCAGATGCGCAGTTTTCCGACTGTCGAAATTGCGCATCACCTCTTCATCTATACGTGCAATCAGTTCCGTGAATCGATCGACATTAATAACGGAGATGTTTTTTTTCTCATAATACTCACGGAGTATGATCTGATAGTATTCATAATGCCAGAATATCCGCATGGATTCAAGAAGTTCTTCCGTCGCAGCATGCTCACGATCCGTAAAGAGATACTTGACCAAGGTCCACTGCGGACGACAGATATAATTGAAAAGCAGTTTTACACTTTTTTCCAGGGTCGCATCGTATTCCGCTTGCGAAAATACAGCGTACTCCCGGGCTTTTGTGGTAATCTGCTCGAACAGCGAGAGCACCTCATCATCATCATATAGAAAGTGCGCCGAGCGGGGTAGGCGTTCCGCCTCTTCCCGCACCCAATTCTCGACATCAATCTCGAACATGCGTTTGAGTGATGGAGGCATGGATGAGGCGAAAATCTGACGCGAGGTGATTGAATCCGCATCTTCAATCGTGTCTTTACGGAGATGCGTGATGGTCTCTTCGATATTCCTTTCAAACATGGCATTGTCCATGCTGGTGTAAAAATAATGACTGCCTGAAACATCAACCCGCAAGCACGGATGATTCACACTCCCCACTCGCGGGGAAAATGAACATCTGCATTTACGGGACGCGACCCAATGCGCGGGACACGCGGTAACATGCGCTTGAAGCGATTGCGTCGAATCATTTCGCGGACGGCGGATAAAAAATCCTGCTCAAAACCCAGCGCCCGCAATGCTTCGTCATCCCGGCGCTCATCGACAAGGTGCACAAGAACCTCATCGACACTCCGGTACGTGAAACCCAGTTCTCCTTCATCCGTCTGTCCGGCCCAGAGATCGGCGCTTGGCGCTTTTCGCACTATCACATCCGGTACTCCGAGATCGGCGGCAAGCTGCCAGACCTGTGTTTTGTACAGATCCCCGAGAGGATCGATGGCACAGGCAGCATCTCCGTAGAGGGTACTGTATCCAAGCAGCAGCTCGGTTTTGTTTCCCGTTCCCACAACCAGTGCATGCTCACGGGAGGATCTGTCATAGAGCAGAATCATACGCTGCCTCGCCATGATATTTCCCCGGCGAAGCAGATCCATTTCCGGATCCGTGGATATTGTCACATCAACCATGGGAGTGATGTCGATGACATCGTATCTGACACCGAGCTCTTCGACAAGCAACTTCGCGTGCGCAAGACTATCCGGATTACTCTCCGTGTGCGGCATCATGAGGCACAACACATTGTCCGCACCGATCGCACGTGCGGCAAGAACAGTGGAGAGGGCGGAATCGACACCACCGGATAATCCGATGACGGCCTTTGTAAAACCGGCGTCTCTGAATTCGCTCCTGATAAAATCAATCAGGTGGTCCGCTGTCGCAGTTGTGTCAAGTTTCAGTTGAGGTAACATGCTTCAAGATATGTTATTATCGCAACTTACAAAAGAGCTTCGATCTAATCAACGCATTTCGAGTCTCAAGCGCAACAGAGTAGGGATTTTTTCGTAGAATACAACCCCAAGACAGCAGGAGCAGAGAAATGAGAGTTGTTAATT
>JAGTUW010000039.1 GCA_018224345.1 Bacteroidota bacterium | reverse complement strand
GAGATCGGAGAAGTAAATACCGAATACAGTGTCGTATCGCCGGGAAGTCGATACTGCACACGCAGACGGAGATCAATCTGCCCGGTATCGAAGACGGTGACAATCACACGCTGCCTGTATTCGTTCCGTCCATTGAGCGTGGTCACACTGGCCTCCCCGGCCGAAATGAATTCTCCCTGATCCACATCCTCATCGGCTGCGGGGAGCAGCAGTGTCACTGGCTCAGGAGCATCCACATGCAAATCCACATGTATCCATTCGCCGATGAGAAAGCGTGTGGAATCGATCTCCGCCGAAACGCGCACGTCCTGTGCGCAGAGAGGAGCGGAGAGCAAGAGAACAACAGAAACAGCGAACATGTACAGCATGCGATTCATCAATAACGCCTCTCCCTCATGCGGAAAAATTCTATCAACGGTTGAAGATACCCACGTTGCGTATCGACAGCGATGCTGTCGACATTTGAGGAAAGGAAGCGCTTGCCGAGCTCCGCATGCCGCCGCTCCCACTGTTTTCTGTATGCATGACGGAGGGCACGTCGTGATGTATCGACCCAGCGTTCGGCTCCGGTTTCCGCGTCGCGCAATTTCAACAACCCTACATCAGGGAGATCTCTCTCACGGGGATCGAATAAGCGCACTGCAATGAGATCATGTTTTTTTGCGACGATTTTCAGCGGCTGATCATACCCACTGTCAATAAAGTCCGATACGAGAAATGCGATGGAGCGTTTCTTCGTCACATGACTGAAATATTCGAGAGCGGCACGAATATTGGTCCCACCTCCCTCGGGTTCAAACGCGATGATATCACGTATGATGCGGAGGATATGCGAACGCCCCTTCTTCGGTGGAATATACTGTTCGATGCGGTCGGTAAAAATCAGCATGCCGACCTTGTCATTGTTTTTGATTGCGCTGAATGCAAGAACCGCGCAAAGTTCCGCCGCGATATCACGTTTGTATTGTTTCTCTGTGCCGTAATCCTGGGATGCACTCATATCCACGAGAAGCATGACCGTCAGTTCCCGCTCCTCTTCGAATACTTTGACGAAAGGACGATTGAAGCGGGCCGAAACATTCCAGTCGATTGTGCGGACGTCATCACCGAATTGGTATTCCCGAACTTCTGAAAATTCCATGCCGCGTCCCTTGAACACGGAATGGTATTCACCGGAGAAAAGTTGATTGACCAATCCCCTGGTGCGGATTTCAATGTGGCGTACGTTTTTCAGTATCTGCCTGGTATCCATGCGTCGTGTTTACCCGGGTTCTTGAAGTGAAAGATGCAGATGAAACGCTGATGCGCTGATATGCGCTGACGCGTTGGCCGTATCAGGGGACCTCAATGGCATCAAGAATTTCCTGGATGATCATCTCGGAGTTCATTTCTTCTGCTTCGGCCTCATAGGTGACAGCGACACGATGGCGCAACACATCGAAACAGATGGCACGGATATCCTCCGGAATAACGTATCCGCGTCGTTGTATGAAGGCATGGACCTTCCCCGCTATTGCCAGATTGATACTTGCGCGGGGGGATCCACCGTACGCGATATACCCTGTAAGTCGATCAAGATTGAATGCTCGAGGCTTGCGTGTGGCTTCGACGATATCCAGGATATACCGCTCGATTTTCTCATCCATGTACACCGCATGGACCGCCATGCGTGCACGCAGGATATCATCTGCGGATACAACCGCGTTTGCGATCGGAAGGTCCTGTGAGATCTGTTGACGCATGATGAGCAATTCTTCATCGCGTGTGGGATAATCGATTTTCACTTTGAGCATGAATCGATCGACCTGTGCTTCAGGCAGGGGATACGTGCCCTCCTGTTCGATCGGGTTCTGTGTCGCCATGACCAGAAAAGGCCGTGGGAGCGCGTAGGTATCCTCCCCGATCGTCACCTGACGTTCCTGCATGGCTTCGAGCAATGCGCTTTGCACCTTTGCGGGGGAACGGTTGATTTCGTCAGCCAGAATGAAATTCGCAAAAATCGGCCCCTGCTTCGTCTGGAATTCTCCCGTCTTCTGATTGTAAATCATGGTGCCGATCAAATCTGCAGGAAGAAGATCCGGAGTGAATTGAATACGATGGAAAAGCGCTTTCAGTGAGGCGGCAAGGGTTTTGATCGCTGTCGTCTTCGCCAGTCCAGGCACACCCTCAAGCAGGATATGGCCATCGCCGAGAAGGCCGATCAGCAGTCGATCCACCATACCCTTCTGCCCGATGATGACTTTACCTATTTCCATTCTCAACGCATCCACGAAAGCACTTTCCTTCTGGATACGCTCGTTAATTTCCTGAATATTTACTTCCATTGGCACTCCGGTGTCCAGATACTTGAGTTACGTTAGTGAGCGGAACGATCGCTGCGGGAACCGAACACGTTCGAGTCTCCGCGAACATACACATCACGGAAAATAGTGATCATCCTATGTCGCACGCAAACCCAAAGGAAGCACCCCATGTCAGAGCCGCGGATTGTTGGACGAACGGTCAGCCGCGTTTGTTCCTCCATGGCGAGGAATGGCATCGCAGTTTTTCGTGCAACAGATTGTTACCTCTTCTGCAGAGGCTGCACGATGTACTTGCCATAGCCATACTTGATTTTTGAAGGGACGGAAGCCAGAGAAAGAACATTCGTCGGGAAAGCGAACGAGGGCTCAAAATAACAATTGATCGTACACCCGTCACAGAATTCATGCCGCCCTTCGTGCCGGCGGTGCCAACGGACCCGCTCCGATCGCCATACACGCTGCAGGTTGTCACCGATCGGCAGTTTTTCAAAATGGAGATTATAGCACGGGAGAAGCACTTCGTTTCCGGGGGATATCACGATTACGCGGGAAACGGCTTTGCAGAGTGGCTGCTCTCTGTTGTTTCCGCCGCGCCTGCGTAAGGTGATGAACGATGGGTTGAGATAGACCATCTGTTTGCGGGCAAACTCCTCGGTGAAAGCAAGCGCATCGGAACCCAGTCCTTCTTCGCGGAAATAACTGAAGATCGGATTGAGCAGTAGCATCAGTCCCCGTTCACGGGTGATTCTGTACACGTCCTCCATCTCCCGATAATTCTCATTCGTTACGGTAAACAGAATATCCGGGCGTTCACCGAGCGAACGCGCAATATCCAGACTATCGATGACCTGGTCGAAACATGCGACCCCTCGCATTGCGTCGTGTTGTGTCCGGTCGGAGCTGTCGAGTGAGAAATGCAGAAGATCGATGACACCGGCGAGCTCTCTGGCACGTTTCGGATAGAGTAGTCCGTTCGTCGTTATGCTCACTTTCATCCCGAGCGTATGAGCCTCGGCCGCGATGCGGCCGATATCCGGATGCAGCAACGGTTCGCCTCCGGTCAGATCGATGAAGCGCACACCGAGTGACCGCAGATCCCGCAGATTGCGCAGGACATCTTCTGTCTGCGCATGCCGGGCATGCCGGAACAAGGAATGATCACCGAAATGGCAGAAATCGCAGTATGCATTGCATCGATATGTCAGGTAATAGTTGCAGAGAATGGGCATGGACCGTCGCCTTTCATGAATAGCTCCCTCCAGCTGTACAGAGATCAAACAGTGTGCATGATACGAAACATAGCACTGATTTCCACAGGGGTGTCCCGTAAACCCCGCAAAGCAATGCTGAACGTTCCCTCGCATTCCCTGAACGTGGCAGGTATGTCCTTCACGATGATAATCTGTCCCTTTGGAACGGCATTGTGATGAATGGATTTTTTTCTCATAATGCTTCATTGGAAACCTGCGAATGGAAGGCCCCATGCGTTTTCACGAATTGACAGCCCGGATCGAGGAGGGAGAAGGACTCACCACGGAGTTCAAACGACGTGTGTCCACCGGAATAAAAATCGCCAGGGAGATGATTGCATTTGCGAACACACGCGGAGGCATCATCGTGTTCGGCATCGATGACGATAAAAGTGTAGTTGGGGTCGACAGTGAGAAAGCCGAACTGGAGGATATCACCCAGGCTGCCGATCATCTGTGTGATCCTCCGATCAAACACAACGTGACGATTTTCAATATTGATAACAGGGACGTGATCTGCATCGATATTCCCGAGAGCAATCTTAAACCGCATTATCTGCTCGATGGAACCGACGAGAAGAAGGCCTATGTGCGTGTCGGAGAACACAGTGTGCAGGCGAGCAGAGAAATGCTTCGCGTTCTGCGTCACCAGTCCGCTGACGACGATCCGGTCAGGCTGATCTTCGGTGAAGCGGAAAAGCGGCTCTTCGCCTGGTTCGAACGCAATGAACGCATCACTGTCAAACAGTATGCGAAGCTCATCAACGTTTCCGAACGCAGGGCCTCCCGCCTGCTCGTGCGTCTGGTCCGTGCCGGAGCGCTGACCATCCATACTCACGAGAAATCAGACTACTTTACGACGCTGCTCTGATACCCGCGAAGGCCTTCCGCCTTTGCTCGATAACTGACCTGCACTACTCACCATGCGGATGCTGTTTGCCAATCCGATAACCTTCGCCGGTAATCCGGCAAGCCGGTTCCGGGGAGCCGGTTCCGGCAAGCTGGTTCCGGCAAGCTGGCAAGCTGGTTCCCGGCAATCGGGAACTTGCATTCTTCATGAAATCGGCGTACATTAAAAAATCCTTTGGGCCCATAGCTCAGTTGGGAGAGCGCTACAATGGCATTGTAGAGGTCGTCGGTTCGATCCCGTCTGGGTCCACCAAGGTCTGAGTGATCAGACCTTTTCTTTTTCAACGGGAATCCACTGCACAGAACGCGTCGCGGTGTTCAGTGCGGTCGCTGCGGGCGAAGAGCCCTTTCTCGCCATCGCTCTCCCCTCCCGCTCCATTTTTCCCGCGGCATCGGATTAAAAACTCGCCCCCCGCATCAGATCTACTCCCTGACTGCATCCTGCCATTTCCTGCGCTGCACATACGCCGATCCCATCGTGAAATTCGCATTTGTTCCACCATGCTGCCTGGCTGCTGCCTTCCGCATTTGCGTCTGAATTGCAATTCTCCTATAATGCAAGCCATCATCATCTACGTTCGCTAACAACAGGCCGTTTTTCCCTGCATGTGAAAAGCCCTATTTATTGCCGCAATCTTTTGTCGTCATTGATTCACATTCGTTTCACATAGGAATAAACCGTATGCGATCCTCTTTTCTTCCCACGCTGTGTTACGGGCTGATACTCGGCACGGTGACCCTCTTCCTCCCGCCGGCGGGCACGGCGCATGGTTGGGAGCATTCACAAGCATCGTGGCTATCTCACAGCGGCGGTGACGTACTGCGTCCGGGTAAAACAGGCACATCGAGGTATCAGTGGCATCTCGGCATTGATGCGGGACTGACCAATGCGATGTTTTTCGATGGTCCGCTGGCCTATTATGTAGAGAATCCTCACAACCCCCGCTACGTATTACCTGGGCACGTCGACAAGGGAAGCGGTCTGGGCTTCTATTTCGGCGTGACAGCCGATTTCCCGGTGACGAACTGGGTTGGCATCATGCTCAAAGGACATTATCACACACGGGTCGGTGTTTTTGACGAGACCATTGATCTCGGGGAAATCCATCCTGCGACAGAGACGATGCAGACTACGCTATTGCGCAATCAATCGGAGTGGAGCTTCAACTACTTCGGACTCGATATTCTGCTCAGAGTCGATCTCGGGAACACCGGTGGATACGTCATGTTCGGTCCGGCGCTGGCCTCGCTCTCAGGCAATGATGTTTCACTCACGCAGGACATCATTCGTCCGGATGATATTTTCTACACGGAAGATGTGTCCGGCGAGGATATGGTAATCAATGAATTCAGATCCGCATCTACAAATGGTGAGGTAGCAGGCTTTGCCGATACACGGGTCGACCTCAAGGCGGGTCTGGGCTGGCGGTTCGACCTCAACAGCAATCTGATGCTTGTGCCGGAAATTGCGATTGCAATTCCGTTTACCAGTCATGTCGAAAACGTCGAAGTTATCCCGCAATCGGACGCGGCTATTTTTGACTGGTACAGCGATGAAACCATGACTCCTTTCGTATCGACAGATGATAGATTCAACATGACCACAGTATTTTTCACCGTCGGCTTGCGCTGGCGCATAGGATCGTAAGGAGAACAACACCATGAAACAGTTTGCACGCATTGCGACGCTTCTGCTGCCGGTACTTCTTCTGACGCTCCCGGCAATTGCGCAGGAACCAACATCCGAACGACCAATCATCACCCCTGAACAATACGACGTTTCGATCCGGGTGCAACGCGCACTCAACTCTCCGGCAAACGACTTCGCTCCAACGCTGCACGGGAACCGGCGCAGCATATATTTTACCTCGGATCGTGATGGCAATCAGAATATCTATTCCTCTTCCCAGGGATCAGGGAACTGGGAACAGGCACGGGAAGCGGGTCCCGCACTGAACACATCCCGCGACGAAGGCGGTGCATCCATCACTCCCGACGGGCGCTGGATGGTTTTCACCGGCTGCGAGCGCGACGATGGCCTCGGCGATTGCGACATATATATCGCCGAATTTGTTGGAGGAGACTGGCGGAACGTCGCGAATCTCGGTCCGAATGTCAATACCCGGTTCTGGGAATCGCAGCCTTCGATATCCTCCGACGGTTTGAAGCTGTATTTTGTCTCGGACCGTCCCGGAGGGCGTGGAGGAACGGACATCTGGATGAGTACACGTGCCCATGGTGGCAACTGGCAGCCCGCAGTAAATCTCGGCCGTGTCGTCAACAGCATCGGAGACGATCTGGCACCGCATATCGCGCCTGACAATGCAACATTGTACTTCTCCAGCGATACCCACCCCGGAATCGGGGGGCTGGATATCTATCGCTCAAAACGTACTGGTGACGGCTGGACGTCCCCACAGCATCTCGGCACTCCCATCAACAGCGGATACGACGATTATTTCAGCGGCACTCAACTCAACAGCGAGGATCTGTACTTCGCCTCCACTCGGGACGGCGGGAAACTGAATATCTACGTCGCCATTCCCAACCCGCTTCCGCCGGGAGCCGTGACCACGGTGATCGGAAACGTGACAGATGCACGATCAGGAGAAGCGCTCGAGGCGACACTTGCAGTGCGCGACATTCAGAGTGACGAGATTCTCAGCAGTTTCTACAGCAATGCCGAGAATGGCGAATATGTGGTCGTACTGCAACCCGGCCGCAGCTATGTCATCACGTCGAGTTCTCCGGGATATCTGTTTTATTCCGATCGTTTCGACGTGCCGGCGGATTCGGAAAACGATATTGTGCACAAGGACATTGGCATGACACGTGATATCGTCCGACTCCTCGTGTATTTCGATTTTGACAAGGCCACACTGCAACCTGCCTCACGCATTGATCTGACGCGTGCCGTTGACTGGATAAAAGCAAATCCTACGGTAAAGGTTGAGTTGGCCGGGCACACCGACAATGTGGGTGCAAAGGACTACAATCGCCGGCTCTCACGTGAACGTGCCCAGGCTGTGCTCGAATATCTGGTCAGTCAGGGCGTCTCCCCGCAACGTCTCTCCGCGCAGGGGTACGGAATGGATGAACCGATCGCGAGCAATGAGACTGAAGATGGACGCGCGATGAACCGTCGCGTCGAGCTGAGAATTATCTCGCGCTGACCGACCTGATGCATTTGCTGTGACAACAGCGGAAGGCACGGTGCACCCTGCATCCACAAGTATCGCGGCACAGCGATCATCGCAGGAGCAATCATCGACTGGAGAATCATGACAGCGCCCCCGGAACTATGAATTTCGTTCCGGGGGCGTTCTTTCTCTTGCGGTGGGAGTCAGGTTTCCTTTACCAGATCTTCCCGTGCATCGTCAAGATTGATCTGAATCAGTTCGACCTCGGAATACTCAAGAAGCGGACGGATAAGGTCTATCTTATAGGGTTTCAGATAGTAAATGCGCTTGATGCCGGTATTGATGACAGTTTTCAAACAGTGATAGCAGGGACTGGCAGTTACGTATATATCCGCGTCATTGATTTCCACGCCGTGTTTGGCTGCCTGTGCGATGGCATTTATTTCCGCGTGAATCGTCCGGAAACAATTTTCCTCCTCTTTTCCATCAGGATTCCGGGAGACGTACACCAGACAGCCGACGTCGGTGCAATGCGGATGTCCCGCAGGCGATCCATTGTACCCCGTCGCAATAATGTTTTTATCCCGAACGATCACCGCACCGATCTTGGCTCGGGAACATGTGGCACGCTCCGCAACCAGTTGGGCGATCCGCATGAAATATTGGTCCCAGGTACTGCGAGTCGACATGCCTCTTCCTTTCTTGTGACAGATGTTCTTTTAACAGATGCAGCAATATACGGCGCAAGGGACGTAATCATCAACAATACCGGTGCATGCTATGACAGCCCGCCGACGCGTGGGGTCCCATGGTCCTGCCGGGTACCGTTCCGCTCGCGGGCTTGAGATTCATCGATTTCTCACTAACTTGGACGGAGAAATCTTTCCTCATCACAGGGGTGCTGATCTTATGCCTGCAAAATCAAAAAAAATCTTCGTACTCGACACCAACGTCATTCTCCATGACAGCTCCTGCATGTACAGGTTTCACGAGCATGACGTCGTCATTCCCATCGCCGTTCTCGAGGAACTCGATCAGTTCAAGAAAGGCAATGACACCTTGAATTTTCACGCGCGGGAGTTTGTTCGCGCACTTGATACGCTCAGTGGAGACAAGCTCTTCGACGGCGGAGTGACAATCGGTGCGGGCATGGGCAAGATCAGTATCCGGCTCGACCAGGCGATAGAGGAGAAATTCAAATTGAGTTTCCCATCGGGAACTCCGGATCACAGAATTCTCCACTGTGCGTACATGCTCAATAAAACCTATCCGCGACGTCAGGTGATTCTGGTCAGTAAAGACGTCAATCTCCGGATGAAGGCCAAAGGTGTGGGTCTGATGGCGCAGGATTTCGTCAATGACATGGTCAAGGACATCGACACCTTGTACACCGGCCGCCAGGTACTCGAGAATGTCGACGAAGAATTGATCGATACACTTTATCAACCTCCTTTTGAAGTCGACGCAACGCATTTCCCTGCTTCATCCTCCTTCCGTCCGAATGAATTTTTCATCCTGCGGTTCGGAAAAAAATCAGCGCTGGCCTGTTTCGATGCTACGACGGGACTGATGAAACGCGTAGACAAAATGGCAAGCTACGGTATCACACCTCGCAATTCGGAACAGACCTTTGCGCTGCATGCGCTCACCAATCCCGAAATTCCCCTTGTTTCCCTGACCGGCAAAGCTGGAACCGGGAAAACATTGCTGGCCCTGGCGGCCGCTCTCGAGAAGCGCAAGCTGTACCACCAGATTTACCTGGCACGTCCCGTCGTCCCTCTCAGCAACAAGGACCTTGGCTTTCTCCCGGGGGACATACAATCGAAGCTGGATCCCTACATGCAGCCGTTATTCGATAATCTCGGTGTGATTCAGAATCAGTTCCAGGAATCCGACGTCAAACACCGGCGCATCGGCGAGATGCTCAAGGAAAACAAGCTCGTCATTTCTCCGCTGTCCTACATCCGAGGGCGCAGTCTGGTCAACGTCTACTTCATCGTCGACGAAGCACAGAATCTTACTCCACATGAAGTGAAAACCATTATCACACGCGCGGGAGAAGGGACGAAATTCGTATTCACCGGAGATATCTACCAGATTGATCATCCATATCTCGACAGCCGGTCGAACGGACTGAGTTTCCTGATCGATAAAATGCAGGATCAGAAATTATACTCACATGTCACACTCGAGAAAGGGGAACGATCGGAACTGGCCGAACTCGCCAGCAACCTTCTGTAGGAAGTGTGTATGAGAAGCATCAGGCATCTGCTCGTCGTCGGTGATCGCGTGCTTGTGACACCCGAAGACCCCAACGGGATGACAAAATCCGGATTGTACCTGCCGCCGGGCGTGCAGGAGCGCGAGAAAATCCAGAGTGGTTTTGTTGTCAGGACCGGTCCGGGGTATGCAATTCCCAACCCCGGATATGAAGACGCACCGTGGACTGAGAAAAAAGAAATGATCAAATACATTCCACTGCAGATGGAGGAAGGTGATTATATCATTTTCATGAAATCACAGGGCATTGAAGTCGAGTTCGATGGCCAGACCTATGTCATTGTACCCAACGCGGCTGTCCTCCTGATCGTACGCAACGAAGTAATCACGGATTGACCTGCCCTTACTGCAATGGGCAGTTTCGCCGGGTAGCCTTGCAGCGTATCTGCTCTCCCATCTTCGTAACCTCATACACGGATGTGCACAGACTTTCATCATACGGGACATTAGTGTAACTTGCAAGACGACCATTATTCAGCACCATTTCAATAGAGGATGCCGCATGAGAAAAGCAACTTTTTCATTCCTGTTTCTGCTCTGTACGTATTCCTTCGCACTGCAGGCGCAGCAAACCACGGTCATTGTCGAAGATCCTGACAATGACGATCTGAGTCTGAAAATCGGCGTACTCGCCGGGCTGACACTCGCCATGAACACAGCCGATTACAACGTCAGCCGTGTTTCCCGCTCACTTGATCTCGGATCACATTTCGGCATACGTGCGAGCATCCCCTTGGGACGGAAGACACGCATCGTCGGCGGACTCGGCTACCATACGCTCGCTTTCAAGGATGAAAACAGGAGAATTTCCTTCAATGACAATATTGAGAATCACAGTACCGATATACCGAATAACGGGACGTTGACGACGACGGGGACCTTCCAGTACACCGTCGTCACAGCCCAGCTGCAATTCAGTCAGTTTTTTATCGGTCTCAACGTCGGCCTTCCGATGTCCAGCGAGATGAAAAACGAGATCGACAACGTTACGCTGCCTGACGGAGGGATTGACCCGGCAATCGAATGGGTCGATCGTCCGGATCTCAGTGTCGGTCGCAGACTCAGGCCCGATATTTCTGCAGAGAAGGACGACATCAATACCCTGATCGAATTGCGTACGGGGGGCGAATTCCCCATCGTCAAATCCCCGGTCGGCGACCTGAATCTCGGTATCAGTCTTGGGTGGACATTCAACAAGATTCTGAAGAGTTCACAGGATAATCTGCCGAACTATGACGATCAGTTTTATCTCCCTAATGTTCTGTTCCACCTCTCGTATATGTTCAACCTTTAACCACAAGGGTGTCAACACGGGCCAGACTCAATGACACATTCCACTGCCTCGACCGAAGACATTTATAAAATCATCTATACGGAACATCATGATCCGTATGCCGTGCTCGGCATCCATGAGGTCAAATACCGGGGAGAACAGTGCATAGCCGTCCGAGCCTTCATGCCGCTCGCACGACATGCCTTCGTCATCCGTGAATTTGATGATGGCCGCATCGAAGACTATCCCATGCAGCGTGTGCATGAAGACGGGTTTTTCGAATGCCTGTTCAAAGATGAGGAAACTACCTTCCCCTATAAACTGCGAAGAGAAACCTTCGATGGTGCGGTACATCTCTTTTACGACTCCTACGCCTTTCATCCTCAATTGACCGATTATGATCTCCATCTGTTCGGGGAAGGCAATCATTACCGGATCTACGACAAACTCGGTGCGCACTATCGCGTCGTGCACGGTATCGGAGGTGTGGAGTTCGCCGTCTGGGCACCAAATGCACGCAGTGTCAGTGTGATCGGATCGTTCAACGGTTGGGATCGCAGGCGTCATGCAATGCGCGTGCTCGGTTCTTCCGGGGTCTGGGAAATTTTCATTCCCGGCATAGGCGAAGGAGAACTGTACAAATTCGAGATCAAGACGAGGGACGGTCATATACTTGCGAAGACGGATCCGTTCGCGACCTCGATGGAGAAGAGACCTCGCACCGCCTCCGTCGTGCATGCTCCGCCGCCCTTCGGATGGAACGACGACGAGTGGCTTGAGAACCGTCAAACATACAATCCTCTCCACGAAGCTGTTTCCATCTATGAAATCCATATCGGATCATGGAGAAAGAAAGAGGAGAACGGGGTCGAACGGTCACTGACGTACCGCGAACTCGCGGATGAGCTCGTTCCCTACGTCAGTGAACAGGGGTATACTCATGTCGAATTCCTCCCGCTGATGGAACACCCCTTTGACGGCTCCTGGGGATATCAGGTCTCCGGCTATTATGCTCCGACAAGTCGCTACGGTTCACCGGAAGATCTGATGCACCTGATAGACCGCCTTCACGCTGAGAATATCGGTGTTATTCTCGATTGGGTTCCCGCTCATTTCCCGAAGGATTCCCACGCTCTGGGGTGGTTCGACGGATCGCATGTATTCGAGCATGCCGACCCACGCAAGGGGGAACACATGGACTGGGGGACATTGATTTTCAACTTTGGCCGAAATGAAGTGCGTAACTTTCTTATCGCCAACGCCCTCTTCTGGATCGAACGCTTCCACATCGATGGGCTTCGTATAGACGCGGTGGCATCGATGCTGTATCTCGACTATTCCCGTGAGGACGGACAGTGGATTCCCAATGAGCACGGCGGACGTGAGAACCTCGAAGCTATCTCCTTCCTTCAGCAACTCAACTGGGCGGTCCATTCCTACGCACCGGGCGTCCTTGTCATGGCCGAGGAGAGCACATCATTTACAGGTGTGACGCATCCCGCCGACAATAATGGCCTGGGGTTCGATTTGAAATGGAATATGGGATGGATGAACGACACGCTTGAATACATTGAAATAGATCCGATATTTCGTAAATATGGTCACAACAATCTCACCTTCAGCCTGCTCTATGCCTTCACTGAGCGTTTCCTCCTCCCGATCTCCCATGATGAAGTGGTGCACGGAAAGAAATCGCTGATCAGTAAGATGCCCGGTGACTACTGGCAGAAATTCGCGAACGTGCGGCTTTTCTTCGGCTATAAATTCGGACATCCCGGCAAAAAGTTGCTGTTCATGGGGCAGGAGTTCGGACAATGGACGGAATGGAATCACGATACGCAACTCGACTGGGTATTACTGGACTTTGACGCACACAGGCAGTTGTTGACCTGGGTGCGCGATCTGAATCTTCTCTATCGCAGGGAACCCGCATTATACGAGGATGATTTTTCGTGGGAGGGATTTCAATGGATCGATCATCAGGATGCGGACCGCTGCCTGCTCTCCTTTGAGCGTATCGCAGCCGACCGGACGAATCGCCTGGTATTTCTTTGTAATTTCACGCCCACGGTACATGAACGCTACCGTCTGGGGGTCACCGAAGCAGGCACGTATCGTGAGCTCCTCAACAGTGATTCCGATTACTACGGCGGCAGCGGTGTCGGGAATTACGGACAGGTTGCCACCGAAGCTGTCCCTCTGCATTCGCGGGAACATTCCCTTCTTCTGACCGTCCCCCCCCTGGGCGTTCTCATCCTCAAACGCGACAGGGAGTGAACTGACCATCCCGGAGCGTTACGGGGATCAGGTTTGCTATCAGGCACGCCGCTGTTCAAGAACCACGCATGCACTCGGAGGGACCGCAACACCACCTTGCTCAAGATGGCGCCGTCCCTGCGTTCCGGCAATATCCTCATCGACCAACACCACCCAATCGGCCGATGGCAGGGAAAACTGAGCAGTATCCCCGGTACTCCCATTGAACAGTACGATAAGGTCCATTTCCCCCGGGACACCTGTAATATGGTATCCGCCTGCCTGCTGTATATCGGCGGCCAGATAGTTGTAGTTCTCGATAGGGGCATGTCGCAGTGTGTCGCGATGCCTCCTCAGATCGATGAGCCCCTGGTAGTATGTCATCAATTCCCTGTTCCATTCCGCGTGCTCATAATTCAGCCAATTCGTCTCATCGTCTTTCTCATAGCTGTTGTGATCGACTACGCAGGCTTTTACATCGGGAATACCGCGATCAGCGATGATCCTGCTGCGGGCGTATTCCTGTCCTGCATGCACCATCACCGCGCCACGTGCCATCAGCAGCATGGCCGCGGCAAGTTTGGCGATGCGCATCTGCTCCGGCTTCAATCTGACATGCGACTCGATATCTTCGACGGGCACTCCCGGCCTGGCGAGGCCTGTAGCGATTCGTATGAAATCACCGAGTGTATAACCGTCATGTGATTCGAGGTAGTTGACGGAATGCGCATGTGTAAGAAACGGACCACCGCTCTGCTGTACCGATCCGAGCAGCCATGTCCCATACTCTGGCGAATTGCTCCCTGCCCGGGACCCGAACAGGTAGCCGGGATCGTGCAGCGGATCGCTGCCTTTGATTGTATTACGGAACACATCATTCCAGGCCTGCATACCCAGTGCCGAGAAGCGATGCAGGTCATAGCGCCCACCACCCCAGGGTTCTGCAATAAGAATGACGTCAGGATTGATGGCACGGGCGGCATCACGCACGGCGATCAGCGTATCATCATCGATCATCGCGGCAAGATCAAAACGAAAGCCGTCAATATGGTATTCCCGCATCCAGTGCAGGATACTGTCGACGATAAGCCGTCGTGTCATCGGCATCTCTGTTGCAAGATCGTTTCCGCACCCGCTTTCACCGAGGAAATGTCCATGCCCGTCACGGCGATAATAGTATTTCCGGTCGATGTATTTCAGTGGCTGATAATCGTATTGCGAAGTATGATTGTAGACCACATCCATGATAACGGCAATATCAGCGCGATGAAAGGCCTTTACCATATCACGGAATTCATTGCAGTGCAACGGAGCCGCGGTATTCCAGCTGCCGTCTTCTGTCCGAGCGTATTCTGAATACCGGGGTTCGGGAGCGAAGAAAAACGAAGTCATGTACCCCCAGTGATTGCGCTCATACGGATTCCAGTGATTATAGAGACCGCCGGCGACATGTCTTTTATAAGGAGGTTCTATGGCCGCGAAATGTTGGCAAGGCAGCAATTCCACGGCATTGACACCCAACGAACGAATATGGTCAAAGCCTCCCCTCTTCCCTGCTTCGGCCAGCGCTCTGTAACTGCCGGCATACCGTGTGTCAACACCGCTCGAAGCATGCGCTGTCATGTCACGTACGTGCAGTTCGTAGATCACAAGATCAGCGGGGTCGATGGTCACGAAATCATCATCTTCCCAGTCATAGGCCGGATACTCCGCAGGCAGCACGCACTTCGCCTGTTGCCGCCAGCTGTTTGCTGCAACGATCGCGTGCGCATAGGGATCAGCGATGGTGATCTGTCCGTTGAAATGCTCTTCCTTTCCGTGTGGACCTTCCACACGATACGCATAGTACTTCTCACGCAGCGTCTCCGGAAGCGCAAGCTCCCAGACACCATCTTTACCATGGACCAGAAAATATTCCGTGCCTATGCTCTGATCCGGCCTGTCATAAAGATGGAGCCGTACGGATGTCGCCCGTGGTGCGAACAGACGAAAGACAAGATATCCCTGCTCCTGGCGACACCCCAGCGGGACATCGCTTTTCAGGGACTGCAGACAGGGGATGCTATCTACAGGCAGCATACCGATGCCGCGAATGAGCACGGTGTACTCCTTGCAGAGCTTCAATTCATCAGTCTCCAGAAGCAAGTCGAAGCCCTCACTCTTTATGGATTTGATCGCGACATAGGGCGTGAGGAGGACATCCCGACGGGAAACGGAATCCGGCGCTTCGGAAAAATTGAGTCTGATGCGATCCGGTGCTTCCAGCAGAGCGTTGAACAGTTGCATGCGCGATTATTCTGAATAATGAAAAAAGCGGTTAGCATCAGCACAGACACACGTGTGCGATTATCCGGGCGATTTGTATCCCGGCGCGTTGCTGACCGATGAAAGATAGAACACCCACATGAAGAAGACAATTTGTTTCACGCATGAAAAGCAGTGTAGATTGAACATGATGAAACTCGCCGATCATACCGCTCACTACAAACGTGACGCCGATGAATTCGATTACTTCGCCGAGCGTTCCGGTGCGGATCTCGACGCAGCGATACGGATTCAACAAGCTGTCATGCACGAAATCCCTCCGCACCGTGGATCTCGTATACTCGATATCGGGAGCGGTGGAGGGTGGCTGCACGCTTCACTTGCACAACGTATACCCGAAGCCACGGTTGTTTCTGCTGATCTCGGTCTGACAAATCTCCGTAAGCTCCGCCGGCAACACCCCGATGCCCTGCTCGTCGCCGCTGATGCCGAACAGCTGCCCTTTCGTACAGGGAGCTTTGACACCGTCATCGCCTCGGAAATCCTTGAGCATCTCAATCATCCCGGGCAGGCGGTTCGGGAAGCTGCGGCAGTGCTCGCACCGCGAGGCCGCTATATCGTCAGCACACCGTACAGGGAGCACTTGCGATACTATCTCTGTATCCATTGCAATCAACCGACGCCAGCCAATGCCCATCTGCACTCCTTTGACGAACACTCCCTCTCCGAAATCTTCCTCACGGCAAAATTGACCGGAATTCGTCATTTCCTGTTTCAGAACAAGGCACTGGTCTTTCTCCGTATCTCCTGGCTTCTGCGTTTTCTTCCCTTCCGGCTTTGGAAAATAATCGATCGATTGAGTAACTTGCTTGTACGGAAGCCTCATACCATCATCATCTCCGCCGAGAAATTACCCAGCACATGAAACTCAGCAGCGATTCCCTCAAACTCCTTCGCTTCGCCTTCCCTATACTTCCCGCTTCCGGACGGCTGATCCCCATTCTGCTGCTGTTCGCTTCACTCATATCCTATGCCCAGACCGGGTCGCACACACCAGCGGCGTATACCTGTGGCACTTGCGAAGAACAGCCATCCACACTTGGGAAGGGAATCACGCCCCACAGTGGATCCTGGCTCCCGACAAAGGGACATATCAGAGGGCTCGTCGTTTTCATACAGACGGGCAGTGACAAAAACACGGATGCTCAGTGGCCGCTCGGCTCGATGCCATTCTGGGCGAATGAGTACGCAGAGCGACTCGGACAGTACTTCCACGATATGTCATTCGGCCAACTCGATGTTCGACTTGACGTTCATCAATCCCTTATGATCACTGGGAAAACGGAAGAGCAGTATGTCTACTGGAATAAGAATTTCGGGGACGCTATCCGCGAGATCGTAGACTCACTCAATTCTGTTGTGGATTTCGCAGAGTATGACTTATGGAATTCCGAGAACAAGGCGTATCGCGTTGAACCGGGACCCGACGGCAAGATAGATCTCATTATTTGTATTTTTCGCAGTATCGCAAATACGAATTTTCTTCCTTTTTCGGGTGTCTCCGATCTTGGATTCGCCGGGTATCATTTTCTGGATTCCACACTCTCCCGCTGGGTCTATGGTGGTACCGGATTCTACAATGATGCTGGGGCTTCCGGACTGACCATCACGCGTTCACCCGGCTACCGTCTTGTCGTCGGTGCCGAGCATGCCTTCAATGTCACCATTCATGAACTGGGCCATAAGTTTTTTGGCGAAGGACATCCCGCCGAACTGTACGGAGGTCTCGGTGTCATGGGGAACGCGGGCAACGGGTATGCAATGAACAGCTTCGAGCGTCACCTCGCCGGATATATTTCATACAGAGAAAGCACTCCGGGCATCGATACGACCATACAGCTCAAGGATTATGTCACGACCGGTGATGCACTCCTCATTCCCATACCGGCGCTTGATCGCGGATATTTCAGTCTTGAGTACAGACAAAATGTTTCGGAATGGGATACCGCTCCTGCCCAGGGTCTGTATATCTTCCGCATCTATGACAGCTGGGGTCATAATCAGAAGAAAGTGCAACTCATCAGTGCAGAAGGCGCTTTTGAGTGGGCACTCGACAGTGCGTCAAATACCATCTATCCACTGCGCCCGTCAGCATTGACCGGATATAACCGTTTTCAACGCATTCCACTGAACGGAAAGAACTACTGGGCGCCCGGCTGGTGGGGGGATGCACGTTCCGCCTTCACCATGCAGAGACCCAACTTCTCTGTGATGAAAAATCCGACCCCGGATTTTATTTTCGGCCGGGATACAATTCGTACCAATCTTCATATCAATCTGCTGGAGATGAACGAGAATGCGGCAACTGTGCGCATCTCCTATCGCGAGCCTGTCATTCTCTCAGTGGAACAGACAGAGCAACGCATGAGCACGCTCTCCCCTCCCTATCCTCATCCGCTTCCTTCGGGAGAAAACGGCATCGTAACGTTTTCCACCAGGGAATCCGGCAGAATTCGCATCAGTATATTCGATTTGCTCGGGAGAGAGGTGCGTTTACTGGTTGATTCATATATCTCCTCCGGGACACATCAGCGTAACTTCCAGACTGCCGGCCTTCGCCCTGGAACATACCGTCTTCTTCTTATCGGTCCGGACGGCAATCACACGCAACCACTGCTTATTGTACGCTGAGAATGCACGCACACGAGCAGGCGGCGTCCGACGCTCACAACATGCACCGAGGTACGCACCATGCATACACTTGATACGGAATCCAATTTCCTCGGACTTGATGCAAGCCGATCTTCACTCGAGGGCTCCAAAATTGCGATCGTTTCCGCCCCTTACGAACGGACTGTATCCTATGGACATGGGACGGCAGGAGGGCCTCAGGCCATACTCGCGGCCTCACATTTCGTGGAATTCTGGGACGAGGAGTTTCAGCGCGATATTGGGAAGGACATAGGTATCGCTGCACTCGCCCCCATTGACTTTACCGATGCCACGGATGAGGCTGCCTTGTCTCTGATCGAAGATCAGGTACGTCGTCTGCTCGGACTGAATAAATTTGTCGTGACACTGGGAGGAGAACACAGCATATCCGCGGCCCCTGTTCGAGCATATCTCGAGAAGTATCCGGAAATCACTGTTCTGCAGATTGACGCACATTCCGATCTGCGTGAATCCTATGAAGGGAATCCACTCAGCCATGCATCCGTCATGGCACGTATCTGTGAGTCCGTCTCCCCCGGGCGTGTCGTCCAGGTCGGTATTCGTGCCCAATGCCAGGAGGAATTCGAGCGGATCAGGAAAGAAGGGATACACACCTTTTTCTCCTGGAAGATACGTCAAGGTTTATACGGACAATCGTGGATGGAACGTGTCCTCGATGCTCTCGGAGAGCAGGTCTATATCACCTTCGATATCGACGGACTGGACCCCTCGATCATGCCGTCGACCGGCACCCCCGAACCAGGTGGCCTTCTCTGGGATGAAACAATTCGTTTACTCAAGCTGATCGGGAAGCACAGGCACATCGCAGGATTCGATCTCGTCGAGCTTGCCCCCGTTGCGGGTACGCCCGGGCCTGATTTTCTGGCGGCCAAACTCGTCAGCAAAATTCTCAACGCTGCTTTTGCGAATTGCCAGTCGGGCACGGATGCCGGAGCAGGCTCAGAGTACACCTACTGAGTGAATGCACGAATGCGTGCAAGCGCCTCGCGCATATCCCCGGGAAGTTCGCATTCGAAAAAAACCTGTTCCCTCGATTCAGGATGCACAAAACCGAGTGTTCGTGCGTGCAGAGCCTGACGTGGCAGCAACACAAGAAGTTCGTTGATAAAATTTTTGAACCGTCCTGTCACGGAGCCGTAGTGAATGCGTCTTCCCCCATATGCAGGGTCTCCGAAGACAGGATACTTCCGGAAGGCCATATGGACGCGAATCTGATGTGTGCGTCCGGTACGCAACTTCACACGAAGCAGCGAGAGGAAACCGAAATCTTCCAGTGTAGTGTATTCTGTGATGGCGGGTTTCCCGCCCTCAACCACCGCGATTTTCTTGCGGTCACTGCGATGTCGAGCAAGCGGGGCTTCAATCATATCACTTGAGGGTTGCGGGCAGCCCCATACGATGGCGTAATATTCCCGTTCGATGCTGTGGTCGGCGAATTGCCGTGCGATGAATTGATGCGCGTGGGAATTTTTCGCGACGGCCAGCAAACCGGAAGTGTCCTTGTCGAGTCTATGGAGAATGCCAGGTCTGTCGTCTCCTCGCTCCCGCGAGAGCCTTTCGGTATGATGGAGCAAACCGTTTACAAGCGTCCCGCTGTAGTTTCCGTACGCGGGATGTGTGACCATACCGGGCGGTTTGTTGACGATAATGACAGATGCATCCTCATAAACAATATCGAGTGGAATTGCTTCGGGGAGGACTTCGGGTGGAGGTGCTTTTGGTACGGTACAGATGACGGTGTCACCCGGACAAACCAGGCGTCCGGATTTCGTGACGACGACACCGCCGATGGTAACGCCACCGGCTTCGATCAACTGTTGTACTTTTGTCCGTGTCGCATTCTCGACGCTGCGTGTGATGAACTTATCGAGGCGCACCTTCTTCGCATTCGGTGCGGCGTGCAGTTCGTAACGAGTGATTTCCGGATTCATATCATCGACATCATCAGGCTCCATCGAAGAATCCGGAGGGAGTGAATCATTCATGCGCAGGATTGTCGCTTCCGGGAGGCTTCACGGATGGATTTGAGGGGTTCTCAGCGGCACGTTCCTTCTCTTCCCTCGGAATACCGACAATAAGTAACAACACAACACCGACTGACACCGCCGCATCGGCAATATTGAAGATCGGCCAGAATTTGAATGAAGATGATGAAAACTGGATTGTGAACAGATCAAGATCAATGAAATCGACGACATTCCCGTAAAACAAGGGAGCATCATTCATAAGTCCATAGAATGTGCGATCCAGCAGATTGCCTATCGCACCCGCCAGTATCATTGCCAGGGAAAGACGTAATGGATACGCCGCCTGCCTGTTGCGATAGAGAAAGATGAGAATGCCAATTACCGCGATAAAAGAGAAAACGACGAGAAACAGCTTCCCGGCAATATCAATACCGAATGCCATGTACGGATTCTCGATATAGGTGATTTTCAGCCAGTCCCCAAGCACATGAACCGATTCACCATATTGCATTCCCTCAATCATCACACCGAGTACCGGGATGCTGACACCTTTGACCAACAACTTGCTTAGCTGATCTGCAAGCAGTATCGCGAACGAAATCCAGAGTATACGCATATCATACAGCTTCGCATCGAGCGTTGTCAACGAAGCTTGGTCTCCTGCTTGCAGTTGACGCACATACGGGCGTGAGGCACGGCCTCGAGACGGCCTTTCTCGATCAGATTGCCGCAAACGATGCAGATACCGTAATTCCCACTTTTGATCCGCTGCAGGGCGTCGGTCAGATGGGAAATGAATTTGCGTTCGCGCGCAGCAAACAGATACGCCTTCTCTCGTTCCATGGCATCCGTACCCTGATCCGCCATATGCAGGGAGTATGTGGAATCTTCACTGTATTCGCCTGAAGAGGAATCGCTGAGACGATCTTCGATGCTCAACAATTCCTCGTTGGCGTCATGGATTTTCTGAGATATGATCTCACGGAAATATTCCAGATCCTTCCTGGAGTAGGACTGTTCTTCCAGAGGTTTCAAGCTGACAGGGATATCCCATTTCTTCTTGATGAGCAGGCCCTGCTTACCCTGATACTTCGGAATCGGAACTGAAATCTTCTTTATACGACGGGTGTATTTTCTCTTTTTCGGTGCCTCCTGTGCCGCTTCGTCTGCGGGCGCTCCGCTGGTTCCGGATTTCTTCTGCACTTCTTTGTTCTTCGCAGTCGTGGCAGATCTCCTTCGGCCAGATGCGCTTGTCGAGGACTTCTTAGCTGTGGCACGGTCAGATTCAGCTGCCGTTTTCGATTCAGCTGCCGTTTTCGATTCAGCTGCCGCTTTCGGCTTGGCTGCCGCTTTCGGCTTGGCTGCCGCTTTCGGCTTGGCTGCCGCTTTCGGCTT
>JAGTUW010000038.1 GCA_018224345.1 Bacteroidota bacterium | reverse complement strand
TTCCCACCGGCGTGATGAGCAATCAGCTCGCGATCAAATCCTGGACACGCCCGGGCGACGAAGTCATCGTCGAACGCGAATCACACATCTTCAACTACGAAACTGCAGCTCCCGCGATGATGTCCGCCGTCCAGCTCCACACCGTCGCTGGCGCCCTGGGCGTGTTCTCCCCTGACGATGTCGCCGCCGCTGTACGTCCTGCTCCTTACTACTATCCACGTACATCTCTGGTATGTATAGAAAACACACATAATCGGATGGGAGGCACTCTATATTCTCTCGACTCGATGCGCATCCTTCACGCCTGGTGTCGTTCGGAGGGATTGATACTGCATCTTGACGGTGCACGGATCTGGAATGCGCATGTTGCGACGGGGATACCTCTGCGGGACTACGGGGAGGCGGCGGATTCGATATCGATCTGTTTCTCGAAGGGGCTCGGCGCACCTGTGGGTTCGATGCTATTGGGTCCTGCAGAAATGATCACGCGCGCTCACAAATACCGTAAGATCTTCGGCGGGGGTATGCGACAGGTCGGCATGTTCGCAGCCGCCGCGCAACATGCCGTAGAGCATCACCTTCCGTTGCTGGCTGAGGACCATCGTCGCGCGGGGGCGTTTGCCGACGCGCTTGAAGGGAAACAGAGTTTCCACATCGACCGTCGTCGCGTCCATACCAACATGGTATTGCTTGATTTTTCGGCATCTCCGCTACGTGCGGAGGAGGCGCAACAGCGGCTGGCAGGGAAGGGCGTTGTCATAGGGATGGGGATGGGGGACATGCTGCGCGCGGTATTCCATCTCGATATAGACGATGACGCGCTTGCGCATGCAATCAAAGTATTCACATCTGAATTCGAGTAATCATGGACATCCAACCTGATCTATTCCGACATCGTTATCCTCTGCGTGTACGCTATCATCATGTCGACCGGCAGAATGTCGTGCATAATCTCTGGTATTTCTATTTTTTCGAGGAAGCCCGTGTCGAATACTTCCGTAAACTCGGTATCCCGGTAAACGAATCGACCTTCATTTCCCATCACAGATTTTTTGTTGTGCGCAACGTCTGCGATTATTTCGCCCCAGCTGCGTTCGACGAACAGCTCACCATACTGACCCGTATCACCTTCGTGCGAAATTCCAGCATCGGTTTCGAGCATGTGGCAGTCAAGGCCGACGGAAATCCCGCCGCCCGTGCCGAGCATGTCTTTGTGCATGTTGACACGGCAACCGACCGGCCTTCCCGTGTTCCCGACGATCTCCGTCAGAAGATCCGCAGCTTTGAAGGTGATGGTGTGCGCTTCCTTACGGAATAAGCGGGGGAAGAAAAAACCACTAAATCACTAAAACACAAACAAGAGCACAAAAAGTTGTTCAGAACGCTCCTTATTCAACAATAAGCGCCTCGAAAACCTTTTCGTGCTTCTTATTCGTGATTTAGTGAATTTGTGGTTTTTTCTTCAGTGGCTTATTTCTTTTTAACTCAGGGCAGCAGCACCGCGCAGGAAATGACCGTGGTCCAGAGACCGAGACGTCCCTCGGCGGATTGTGTTACGTTGAAAGACTTGAAGATTTTTCCGCTGGCTTTGTACACCTGTTCGCGGTCGTCCCAGGCGGAATCCGGGTTGAAGTCCACACCGAGCGTAGTGGCGAGCATCGTGGCAGCGAGGTCCTCGGCGTATTCACCGGCGACTTTCTGGGTTTCCCCGAAAGGATGATGTTCGGAAAGGTAGCCGTAAGAGGTCCCGTCAGTCGGAACTGCGACGCCGATCGAGGAAGCAATCAAACGATTCGCTTCGTTTGTGGCGTTACGCGCCATGACGACGAAGGCAATCTGACCAGGTTCCAACTCGCCGGTCCCGACTTTTTTGCTGATACGTTTGCAGTATGGTGGATATATACTTGAGACGGTGACGAGGTTTTGCTGTTCAAGATCGGCATCACGAAGAGCGAGCTCGAAGGACTGAAGATAGTCCTTGTGACGGCCGACACCTTTGGTGAAGAAAATCCTCTTGGGTACGAACAAAGCTTCTCCTCCGAAATTCAAATGATGAAAGAAAATTAGTCACGGACAATTTTGATGAATCGGCGCTTGCCGACCTTGACGATGCATTCAGCATCGGCGGGAATGGGGGTCAGAGGATCTGTGATGCGTGTTTCACCAATACTGACAGCGGATTGCTGCATCAGTCGCCTGCCCTCGCCTTTGGATTTCACCAGGCCTGCTTCGCACAGTACGTCAAGTAACAACATATCGCTGTCGCGCGGAAGGGCAAAGACCGCAACATCCTCGGGCGCCATTTTATTTTTGATGACACGGTCGAAATGTTCCTCGGCCATGCTTGCCTCGTCCTCAGAGTAAAATTCTTCCACGATACAGCGTGCCAGTTCGCGTTTCGCATCCCGCGGATTATCGCCGCGTGCCAGGGCTGCTTCAATCTCCAGCAGACGCGTGGGAGGGACTTCCGTAACAAGACGGAACCAGGGAAGAATCAGCGTGTCGGGAATCGAAAGTGTTTTGCCGTACATGTCCTCAGGTGTGTCGTTGAATGCGACGTAATTGTCGAGGGACTTGCTCATTTTTTCCACGCCGTCAGTACCTTCAAGCAGAGGCATGGTGAGAATGACCTGGGGGTCCTGTCCGTATTCGCGTTGAATTTCCCGTCCGACAAGCAGATTGAATTTCTGATCCGTCCCACCCAACTCCACGTCGGAGCGGATCGCGACACTGTCCATGGCCTGCGCGAGAGGGTAGAGGAATTCATGAATACTGATGGATTCCTGTTTGCGATAGCGTTTCTCGAACTCATCACGCTCGAGCATGCGTGCGACGGTGTAGCAGGCGGCCAGCTTGATGACCTCCTCGAAGGTCATCGGTGCCAGCCAGTCCGAATTGTAGCGGATGCTGATACGGGAGAGATCGAGAATCTTCGAGGCCTGTTCGAAGTAGGAACGGCCGTGTTCGCGTGTCTGCGCGAGTGTCAGTGAAGGACGCGTTTTGCTCTTTCCCGTCGGATCACCGATCATGCCGGTAAAATCTCCGACGATGAGAATGGCCTGATGGCCAAGATCCTGGAAATGACGGAGTTTGCGCAGAACGACCGCATGGCCGAGATGCAGATCGGGGCGGCTCGGATCGCAACCGAGCTTGATGTTGAGAGGAGTCCCGGAAGCACGGGAGCGCTCGAGCTTCCGCAGCAATTCATCTTCCGGAAGGATTTCCGCTGTGCCACGGCGGATGTGATCGATCTGCTCGTTTACCGGAGGAAAAGTCATCGTGTTTACCACTGTCGTTCCATTTCACGTTTGATGTCACGTTCCTTGAGGGCATGACGTTTGTCATAGGTTTTCTTTCCCTTGCAGACACCGATCTCTATCTTCAGATGACGGCCGAGAAAGTATATCTGCAGGGGGATAAGCGTCAGGCCCTTCTCGTTTACTTTCTGTTCCAGCTTCCGGATTTCCTTGCGTTTGGCCAGGAGTTTCCGCACACGCATCGGATCGTGATTATGAATGTTGCCTTTGTCGAAAGGACTGATATGCATGTTATGCAGATACAACTCCCCGCCTTCGACTATCGCGTAAGCGTCCTGCACGTTGATTTTTCCTGCTCGTGCGGATTTGACCTCCGTACCGAGGAGCACAATACCGACTTCGAGCGACTCGAGGACATGGTACTCGTGTCTTGCTCTGCGGTTTGTCAGTATATGTCGTACATTGGGTTGTTCGGTGTGCATTCGAGTAATCCGCGAAATAACCGAGGCCACATTGCGAAGTCACTAAAGAAAAAAGACTTGATGACAATTGCAAATGAGCGCTTTTTCTTATATCTTAGTCAGTCTGAATGTGGGGCTCAACCCGCATTTTTTATTATAGGCAGTTTCGTGCACGACAATACGCTTTTTCTCCATATCGAACCATTGATCAGAGCCGCCGGAGCGTATCTCGTTGACCTGAAGTTCCGCGCACAGGGACGAAAGCGTTTTCTCGAAGTGTTTGCCGATACTGAAGAAGGCATCACGGCGGAATTGCTCACGGAACTGAGCAGACGGATTGCCAGGGAGGTCGATGAGCGCGGATGGATCACCGATTCCTATCAGCTCATCGTCTCATCGCCCGGTCTCGAGCGGCCACTGAAGGAACCCTGGCAGTATCGCAGGCATACAGGGCGGCGCATCGTCGTCACGATCCCTGACAACGGCAATACGCGGGAAATTTCAGGTGTCCTGCGCGAAGCGTCGGAAGAACATGCGCTCATCGACACGGGCGAAGGTGTGCAGACCCTGTCGTTTGATTCCATTACACACGCCGTGATTCAGGCAACCTTACAGGATTTCGATACATGAAACGCATATACGCCGCTGAGCACAGGAGAGCATCATGAGCCGCAGCATGAACAGCGAGATTGTTGAATCATTCAGCCAGATGGTTCGCGAAAAAGGCATCGACCGCGATCGTCTCGTGACGGTGATCGAGGACATTTTTGGCATGATGGTCAAAAAGAAATATGGCCTCGAAGCCAATTATGAAATCGTCGTGAACATGGACAAAGGCGATATCGAGATTTTTCTCATACGCGAAGTCGTCGATGAAGTCGAGGATCCGACAATGCAGATCGATATCAACACCGCACGGGAAAAGTCCGGTGAAGAACTCGACGTCGGTGAGGAGTATGTCGAAATCATTGATCTGACCGATTTCGGGAGACGCCTGGTTTCTACTGCGAAACAAAATCTGAATCAGCGTATCAAGGAAATCGAGAAAGATCTGATCCATGATGAATATTCCGACAAGATCGGTGATATCGTGGTCGGGGATGTGTATCAGGTACGCAGAAATGATGTGCTGATCAATCATAACAGAACGGAACTCATCCTTCCGAAATCCGAACAGATTTCCAAGGAACGCTATCGCAAGGGTGATGTTATTCGTTGCGTGGTCAAGGAAGTCCTGCGCAAAGGCAGCGGTATGCCCGCTGTCATTGTATCCCGCGCCGACTCGCTCTTCCTGCGGAAGTTGTTCGAGCAGGAAATTCCCGAGATCTATGACGGTGTGATCACCATACGTAAAATTGCGCGCGAACCTGGCGAACGGGCAAAAGTCGCTGTCGAATCTCACGACGATCGCATCGACGCGGTCGGCGCCTGCGTCGGCATGAAAGGGGTCCGTATCCACGCCATTGTCCGGGAACTCAATAACGAGAATATCGATGTGATTAACTGGACTGACGACATCCACCTGTTTATCCAGCGCTCACTCGCCCCGGCGAAACTGATGGATGTCAAAGTCGATCGACCTACGCGCACCGCCAAAGTTCATGTCGATACAGAACAGGCATCGCTTGCTATCGGGCGCAACGGACAGAACATCCGTCTCGGCTCCGAGCTGACGGGCTACCGTATAGAAATCGTCAAGGAAGGTGAGGAAATCACAAAAACCATGGCGGAATACGAGATTGATATCAATGAGTTCATCCCGGAATTCGGTGAGGAAATGATCAACACTCTGATCAATGCCGGTTATCGAACGGCAAACGACGTCATCCTCGCGTCGGTTTCCGACCTTCTGGCGAATGTGCCCGGTATCAGCATCGAACAGATCAATGACATCATCGTGGAGATGAAGAAGGCGTTCGCAGAAGAGGACTAACTGACTGAATTGTATCTATTTTTAAACGCAATACCGGCGAAATGGCAGTAACGGAAAAGAAGAGTAAAATACGTCTCTACAAGGTCGCGAAAGAGTATAATATCTCTCACGACAATCTGACGGAATTTCTCAAAAAGAAGGGCTTTGAGGTCAAGAACCACATGTCCGTTCTTGATGAGTCGATGCTTGAATTGATTGAAAAGCATTACAAAAAGGAAAAGACGGACGCGGAACGCCATGCCCGGAAGCGCAAAGAATTCGATGAATTGGACCGCAAACGGCGCGGCGACGAATTCGGCGACGAGGAAGAGGACACCCCGGCAAAGGCGACCCAACCCGAGCCTGCTTCCGTAAAACCTGCCGATGTTTCACCGGAGACAGAGATTTCCCCGGTTGAACAGAAAACGGAGGAAGCGGATATAAGCGATGCCCCCGAAACGACCGTCGAGGCCGGAGTGGAGGATAGCAGCGGGGAGCGTGAAGCGATCACTGAGAAAGAGGGTGCCGTAGCCGACGTTGAAGCGGAGAAGGAAATACAGGTTACGACGGAAGAAACCGCACCTGGCGATGAAACGACGGGTACGGAAGCCGTCGATGAAGCTGCCGTCGCTCCGGAACCACCCCCCGTGGATGTCCCTCCCGCAACCAGGGAGTCAAAGAAAGCAAAGGCCAGCGAAGAACCGGCAGCATCGAAGAAAGAGAAGGAACAACCGGTAGAGGCGAGGGAGAAGGAAGAAGACGTCGTCGGCAAAGCACCGGTTCCGGCAACCGACACTACGCCGGAAACAGCGGAAGATGTTCCGTCTGAAAAGAAGGAGGATATCCCTGCCGCGAAAAAGGAAGCCGCGCCGGAAAGCAAAAAACCGCGCAGGAAGGAAGCCGACGCAGAAGGCCAGGAAGTTCGGAAAAAAGCGAAAAAAGACGAAGTGGATCTCAGCATCGAGTCCAGTATGCCCAAGATGCGGGGCTTGACTGTCAAGGGTAAAATCAATCTCCAGGAAGCGGTCCCGCCTGAAAAGGGGAAAAAAGAAGAAGGAACTGCTGCGGGTACGACGGAGACCGAAGCCCAGCGTCGCAAAAAGAAGAAAAAGAAAAAGGTTATCAGAACCGGAACGACGCCTGAAGAAACGGCCGAAAGCGAAGCCAGAAAGAAGCGCGGGAAGAAGGGCCGTCCCAGAGAAGTCGATCAGGCGGAAGTCGCCAGTGCGATCAAGAAAACCATTGCTTCGATGTCGGACCTCGGACCGGTATCACAGCGATCCGCTGTCCGCAAACGAAAGCGTGCACGGCGCGAGGAAGAACAGCAGCGCGAAATCCAGCAGCAGGAGCAGGATAAGCAGCTCCTGCGTATCTACGAATACGCGACCGTCTCCGATCTCGCGGGATACATGAATGTCGGGGTCAATGAAGTCATTGCGTCACTGATCAACCTCGGCGTCATGGCATCGATCAACCAGCGACTGGATATGGAAACGATAGAACTGGTTGCCTCGGAATTCGGGTTTGAAGTTCAGCAGCATGAGGAATATGCCGACGACGATCTCGCTGATACCGAGGATGCCGAAGAGACGCTGAGAACACGTCCGCCGATCGTAACGATCATGGGACATGTCGATCACGGTAAAACCAAATTGCTTGATTTCATCCGTAAGACGAATGTCGTCGCCGGCGAGAGCGGCGGTATTACCCAGCATATCGGGGCCTATACTGTCACGCTCGAGAATAAACGGAAAATAAGCTTCCTTGATACACCGGGTCACGAAGCCTTTACGGCCATGCGTGCCCGTGGTGCGCAGGTGACCGATATCGTCGTGCTGGTCGTTGCTGCAGATGACAGCGTCATGCCGCAGACCGTCGAAGCCATCAGCCATGCCCAGGCGGCCCGTGTACCTATTATTGTAGCACTCAATAAAATTGACAGGCCTGATTCCAACCCGGACAAGATCAAACAGCAGCTTGCCGATCGCGGACTGCTCGTCGAGGAATGGGGAGGAAAGTACGGTTGTGTCCATATCTCCGCCAAGGAGGGCATCAATATTGAAGAGTTGCTCGAACGCATCGTCCTCGAAGCGGACATCCTGGAACTCAAGGCAAATCCCGACAGGGGAGCGCGTGGCGCTGTCATCGAATCCGAACTTGACAAGGGCAAGGGTATCGTAGCGACAGTCCTTGTGCAAAAAGGCACTCTGCAGGTAGGCGATGCATTCGTCGCAGGCAATGAATTCGGCAGGGTGCGTGCCTTGCTCGATGAACGTGGGAACAGAGTCGAGGATGCAACGCCGGCTACGCCCGTGCAGGTACTCGGTTTCAACGGCGCACCACAGGCCGGTGATACCTTCGTCGTCGTCACAGGGGAACGCACTGCCCGGGACGTCGCCATCAACCGGCAACAGATCAAACGTGAATCCGATTTCCGCAGAGTCCACCGTAAGACGCTCGACGACATTTCGGAACAGATTAAACTCGGCGGTGTGCAGGATCTGCATATCGTCGTCAAAGGTGACGTCGACGGTTCCGTCGAGGCATTGAGCGATTCCCTGCTCAAACTGTCGACCGAAGAGGTGCGCATCGACGTCATACACAAAAGCGTCGGCGCAATCAGTGAATCCGATGTCCTGCTCGCAAGCGCCTCCGAAGCGATTATCATTGGTTTCCGTGTCCGCCCGAATCTGAATGCACGGAAACTTGCGGAAACCGAGGCCGTCGATATCCGCATGTATGAAATCATCTATGATGCGATAGAGGACGTTCGCAGCGCGCTTGAAGGCATGCTGCGCCCGGATATTCAAGAACGGATCACCGCTACGGTTGAAGTCCGGGACGTCTTCAAGATCTCGAAGGTCGGCACGATCGCAGGATGTTTTGTCCAGGATGGAAAAATCACCCGTAACAGCCGCGTCCGCCTCCTGCGTGACGGTATCGTTGTCTTTACCGGCGGTATCGACTCCCTGAAACGTTTCAAGGATGATGTCCGTGAAGTCGATAGCGGCTTCGAATGCGGCCTGAATCTTCTCGGCTTTAACGACATCAAGGAAGGCGATGTCATCGAAGCGTTCGAGCAGGTCGAAGTCAAACGCTCCCTCGATCAGAAAAAGTAGGAATATGTCTATTCGAACATCACGCGTTGCGCAACTCATAAAGGAAGAAATCAGTCTTACGCTCAGCCGTAACATCGATACGGACGGCTACGGATTGCTGACGGTGACCGATGTCGTCGTCACACCGGATCTCCGCATCGCCAAGGTCTATGTCAGTCATTATCAATCCGGTAAAAGTAATGACCAGGTTCTGGCCTTCCTCGACGACAATGAAAAGGAAATCCGGATGGCTGTCGGAAAAGCGGTACGACTGAAATTCACACCCGAATTACGTTTCTATATCGATGAGACGCTGGACAAAGTGGAACGAATCGAAGAATTGATCCGCAACATTCACGAGAACGAGCAGGAGCGTTGACAGAGACGCAAACTTTCAATACGATCGAACAATTTCGTGCACCCGCCGGTGGAGTGTTGCTACTCGATAAACCGCGTGGCTGGACATCATTCGATGTGGTCAAGAAAGTTCGTGCCACACTGCAAGTCAAAAAAGTGGGACATGCTGGCACGCTCGATCCGATGGCGACCGGATTGTTGATTCTCTGTTCCTCACAATTGACGAAGAAAATTGACGTGTTTCAGGCCCTGGGAAAAGTATATGAAGGAAGTATGCGACTCGGTGCGGTAACACCGAGCTACGATGCGGAAACGGAAATCCAGGAGCACCGGCCCGTCGGCGATATCGACGCAGAGTCGATTCGGCAGACTGTCAAGAAACATTTCATCGGTGAAATTCAACAACTCCCGCCGATGTATTCCGCAGCGAAAGTCGACGGTCAGCGACTCTACAAACTCGCAAGAAAAGGGAAAGTAGTGGAGCGACAACCGCGAACAGTCTCGGTAGAGCGCTTCGATATCACTTCGGTGTCATTGCCGGATGTACATGTAGTCATACATTGCTCGAAAGGGACATATGTACGGACGTTGACACATGATCTCGGACAGCTTCTCGGCTGCGGGGCATACCTGACGGCATTACGCCGCACATTCATCGGAACATTCTCCGTCGACGAGGCATGGAGCATAGAGCAGATTGTCGAACAGCCGGAACAATCCGGCCTACGACGTCAAAGAAATCAGGAGAAGGCGCGTGCAGGTCTATCACAGTCTTGATAGTTTCCCGCGCGGTGCTCCCGTCGCACTCACGCTGGGTACCTTCGATGGCGTCCATTTCGGACATCAGCGTATCATACAGAAGACCCTGGAAGCTGCAAAGGAAATAGAAGGTCAATCGGTGCTGCTGACCTTCGATCCGCATCCCCGGGAAGTTATCGGACGAGATGGGAAGACCACATATCTCCTCACGACGGTAGAGGAACGACTCTCACTGCTGCAGGCACTCGGGCTGGACGTCGCGATCGTACTTCCTTTCACACGCGATTTGAGCGTTCTCGACGCAGCCGTGTTTTTCCGTGAATTCATCCTGCGCAGTTTACAGGCGCAACGCGTTGTTATCGGGGTCGATCACGCCTTCGGAAGAGGAAGGCAAGGCGATGCGGCGGCCTTGCGTACGCTCGGGGAAGAATATGGGATCGAGGTGTCAGTGATCAGCGAGCTGTTGATCGGCGGTGTAAAAGTCAGCAGTACCGCCATCCGTAATGCCCTGAAACAAGGTGACGTGCGACAGGCAAGAGAGTTTCTCGGACGCCCGTACACGCTGTCCGGTGTCGTCATTCGTGGTGCGGATCTCGGTACATCCCTGGGCTTTCCCACGGCAAATATCGAACTGATGGAGAGCAACAAGCTACTCCCGAAAAACGGTGTCTACGTTGTACGCGTTCGTCTCAACGGCTTTACACATCAGGGCATCATGAATATCGGTCTCAGACCGACTGTTTCCGAGCAGATGCATATTTCGCTGGAAGTTCATATTTTTGATTTCAATGCTGATGTGTACGGAATGCATATGCAAGTGGATCTTCTCGAACGATTGCGTGATGAAATCCGCTTTGAAGGAACAGGACAACTTGCAGCACAGATCCAGGCCGATATCGACGTTGCCAGATCATACATGAAAAAAGAAGAACAGAGAATCATCGATTAACAAATAACTGCATTACAAGGAGCACTGCAATGCCGCTTACGAACGAACGGAAACAGGAACTCATCAAGAAATTCGGATCCCATGAACGGGACAGCGGAAAAGCCGAAGTCCAGGTCGCCATTCTCACCGAAACGATCAACGGACTCTCGCCGCATTTCAACATCAACAAGAAAGATCATCACAGTCGTCGTGGACTTCTGAAAATGGTCGGAAAGCGTCGTCGTCTTCTCGCGTATCTGCAGAAAGTCGACATCAACCGCTACCGCAGCATTGTCAAAGATCTCTCATTGCGGAAGTGATTCCGGAATGCGATTGTTTCATCAAGGGACTACCCTACTTAGAGTACAAGGATTATGATTACAAAAAAAGAAATTGATCTCGGCGGAAAGACATTGACACTGGAAACGGGACGCTTCGCCAAACTCGCAAGTGGCTCCGTTATGATAACATTCGGGGAGACCATGGTTCTTGCAACCGTCGTACTCGCCGATGAGCCCCGGGAAGGCATCAACTTCTTCCCGCTCAGCTGCGAATATCGGGAGAAGACCTCCGCTGCAGGGAAAATCCCGGGTGGGTTCTTCAAGCGTGAAGGCAAGCCCACCGAGAAAGAAGTGCTCTCCTCCCGGCTCATTGACCGCCCCATCCGGCCGATGTTCACGGATAATTATCGCAATGAGGTTCAGATAGCCGCCTCTGTCTACTCCTCCGATCAGGAGAATAACGGTGACGTTCTCGCCGCGACCGCAGCCTCCGCGGCACTGATGATCGCGGGTGCTCCCTTCGACGGTCCGATCGCGGAAGTGCGTGTCGCGCGGGTCAATGGCAAGTTCGTCATCAATCCGACCTTCAGTCAGCTCCACAACTCCGATCTCGAAGTGGTGCTCGCTGGCACGGAAGAATCGATTCTGATGGTCGAAGGCGAATCCCTGGAAATCAATGAAGTTGATATGCTCGGGGCATTGAAGTTCGGTCACGAATACATCGCCCGTATTTGCGTGGCGATCAAGGAATTTACCGCCGAAGCCGGCAAACCGCGTATGGAAGTCGCTCCGGTAGAACTCCCGGAAGGTATGAAGGAACGTATTCATGAGATGTGTTACGACCGCCTGTTGAAACTGGCCCGGACAGTATTGAGCAAGGACGACCGGGCTGAGCAAACAAGAGCGCTCTATGACGAAATTCTTGAAGCACTCGACGAGGATTACCCCGAAGAGGAGAAGCTGATCAAGAGCATCATTCACGACTATGAGAAAGATGCGATGCGCCGCACTATTCTCAGCGAAGGCAAACGCCTCGACGGAAGAGGGTTGACCGATGTGCGTCCGATCAGTACGGAAGTCGGCATCCTTCCGCGTGCCCATGGTTCCGCTCTGTTTACCCGTGGCGAGACACAGGCACTCAACAGCTGTACGCTCGGGACGAAATCCGATGAGCAGATTATTGACGGTCTTCAGGATGAATTCCGCAAGCGCTTCATGCTACATTATAACTTCCCTCCGTTTTCCGTCGGTGAGGTGGGGCGCTTCGGCTTCACGAGTCGCAGGGAAATCGGTCATGGAAATCTTGCGGAACGCGCTCTGAAAAGTCTGCTCCCGAATGAAGAAGAATTCCCCTACACCATTCGCCTGCTCTGTGACATTCTTGAATCAAACGGCTCCTCGTCGATGGCAACAGTCTGTTCAGGTTCCCTGGCGATGATGGATGCGGGTGTCCCGATGAAAAAGGCGGTCGCCGGTGTTGCGATGGGTCTGATCAAGGAAGGTGATGACATCGCCGTACTCACCGATATTCTTGGTAACGAGGATCATCTCGGTGACATGGATTTCAAGGTCGCTGGTACGGCCGACGGTATCACCGCGTATCAAATGGATATCAAGATCAAGGGCATCAGCTTCGAGATCATGGAAAACGCTC
>JAGTUW010000037.1 GCA_018224345.1 Bacteroidota bacterium | reverse complement strand
GATGCGGGCAGAATGGCCAGTGCATGGCGCAGACGACGCAGGCAGACCTCCCGTCCGAGTACATGCATCATATCAAAGAGGCTCGGCGAGGCACCGCCTCCGGTCAGGGCCAGGCGGAGTGGATGAATGAGCCTTCCGGCACCCATCCCCTGTTGTTCCGCAAATTCCCGTATCAGCGTTTCGAGTGCCTCGGGTGCAAACTCCGTGGTTTCGAGCAAAGGCAGCAGTGCGATGAGCGCTTCCGGTATCCCTGCTTTCCAGCGCTTGGCTATCACCTCGGCATCGAATTCATCCGGGTCACGCCAGAAATAGCGTCCGTTGCTGAAGAATTCCGGCAGCAGTGAGATGCGTTCCTTCATCAAAGGGACGATTGGCCGCAGTGCGTCAGGATCGAGATCACCGAGATCGGCCGGGCGGTGCCGGAGCAGGCGATGCAGGAGGTCGTCATCGGTGAGCCTGCGGATATGCTGGCCGTTTATCCACCGCAGCTTGTCCTCATCGAAAATCGCGCTCTTGTTGAGCACGCGACGCAGGTCGAAGTGGTGGATGAGTTCTTCTTTCGTCATGATTTCACGATCCTCGCCCGGTGACCACCCCAGCAGTGCGAGAAAGTTGAACAATGCTTCGGGAAGGTAGCCGCGTTGTTGAAATTCCCCGACCGATGTCGCACCATGTCTTTTGGACAATCGTTTTTTATCCTCTCCCAGAATCAAAGGAAGATGTCCGAATTGTGGTGTCTCGTAGCCGAGTGCGTGGTAGAGCATGATCTGCTTGGGCGTGTTGGAAAGGTGGTCGTCTCCACGCAGTACATGTGTGATGTGCATATCGTGATCATCGACCACCACGGCCATCATATATGTGGGTGTACCATCGGAGCGCAGGATGACGAAGTCGTCAATTTCCGTATTACTGAAGGAAATCTCGTCATGGACGATGTCATTGAATACTGTGCGGCCCTCGGGTACGCGGAAGCGTAACACACGCGAGAGGCCGGCAGCATCTTTCTCCGCACGTTCTTCAGCACTGAGACGGCGGCATGTTCCGTCATAGAGGAATGCCCCGCCGGCCGCTTCCGCCGTCCTGCGGTGCTCCTCGAGCTCGTGGCTTGAACAGTAGCACCAATAGGCATTTCCTTCAGCCAGCAGACGGTGGCATTCCCCGGCGTGGCGGTTGAGCCGGGCGGATTGAATGAGCGGGGCTTCATCCCAATCGATGCCGAGCCAATGCAATCCGTCGAGGATTTCACGTGTCATGGCTTCGCTCGAGCGCAGACGGTCGGTGTCCTCGATACGCAGCAGGAAGCGGCCGCCATCACTGTGGGCGGTGAGCCAGTTGAAAATGGCGGTACGGGCACCGCCGATATGCAGGTAGCCGGTGGGGGAGGGAGCGAAACGTACGATCATACAGGTATCAGGATTCGTTGTGAATGGAATGTCTTTTCGCGGCGGCGGCACGCAGAGCAAGACGCATGATGAGAATGAAGACGAGCAGAGACAGTGTGCTCCAGAGCACTCCCCAGACAATGGCCGGAATGCCGGTCATGCCGGCGAGAATCGCTGCGTCGGTCAGCCGGTCTTCGAAGGTCAGCAGATCCCGGGCGACATCGATCAGCGCATAGAGACAGCTCATGGCGCCGAGATATTGCACAAGCAGCGAGAGCCAGTTTGTTGGGAGCCAGCGGACGGCCGCGAACAGCGCGGCAGCGAAGGCTACCCCAAACATAAGGCCGAAGGCGTTCCGTACAAAGAGAAGCGTAATCAGGAGCACCAGTGCACCTATGACGATGGTCAGGACGGGGACCATACGGTCGCGGAGACTGAGGAGAAGAATAATGCCGCCGAACAACATGCTGCCGACATATCCCGCGGAGACGATGACGAAAGGCCATCCTCCGCGTGTGAGCGCCATCCCGCCAATGCGGCTGTCGATCTGGATTTCCACTATCGAGCCGCCGGTGAGCAGCGCCGCCAGTGCATGACTGAGTTCATGGAGCAGCACAACGAATAGTTTGACCGGATACAGTGCGACGGAATGCCAGAAAAACAGTGAGAGCAGAAGCAGTCCGGTAAGAATCATAAGGCGGGTGCCCGGCTGTACGGTCATCCGTGGCTTATTGGCGGGTAGCGTGGCGCGGGCACCCATCAATGCGCCTCCAGCCAATTATTGCCGACGCCCGCTTCCACCTCGATGCGGACACGCACGCCCATGGCACTGCGCATGATTTCAATGACCATTTCACGCAGGGCGTCGAGTTCGTCGCGATGGACTTCGAAGACGAGTTCGTCATGAACTTGCATGATCATGCGTGATTTCGGAAAGTCATGACGCAATTGAGCATGAATCTGTATCATGGCGATCTTTATCATATCCGCCGCGCTGCCCTGTATTGGGGCGTTGATGGCCGTGCGTTCGGCAAAGGAGCGCACATTGCGGTTTTTCGCATTGATTTCCGGGATGTATCGGCGTCTGCCACGCATGGTCTCCACGTATCCGTGTTCTTTCGCAAATGATATTGTGCGGGCGATATACTCATTGATGCGTGGATATTTTTCGAAATACAGATCGATCAGATCCTTCGCATCGTTGTTGTCGATACCGAGCCTCTGAGCAAGTCCGTAGGCGCTGATACCATAGAGAATTCCGAAATTGGTGGTTTTCGCGCGGCGTCGCTGTTCGGCATTCACGTCATCGGCTTCGAGGTCGAAGAGACGCATGGCGGTGGATGTGTGAATGTCCTCCCCCTGCTCGAAAGCCTCGAGCAGCGCCTCATCACCACTGATCTCGGCGGCGAGTCGGAGTTCGATTTGCGAATAATCCGCGGAGAAGATGCGAAAATCTGTATTATCCGCAACGAAGGCGCGACGGATTTCTCTGCCAGCCTCCGTGCGTATGGGGATATTCTGCAGATTGGGATCAGTGCTGCTCAGGCGTCCTGTTGCTGCGACGGCCTGATTATAGGAAGTGTGCAGCCGGCCGGTTTCGGGATGGATCAGTCGAGGCAGCGCGTCGACGTAGGTGTTTTTGAGCTTCGTCAGTTGCCGGTAGCGCAGAAGTTCGTCGATGATCGGGTGCATGCCCTGCAGTGATTCGAGCACGGAAACATCCGTCGAATACCCGGTCTTGGTTTTCTTTCGTGTCGGGAGCCTGAGCTGTTCGAAGAGAATTTCTCCGAGCTGTTTTGTGGAGTTTATGTTGAAGCTGCCATTTGCCATCCTGTGGATTTCTGCGGTGGCGCGTTCTACCTGTCCTTCCATTTCCTTCGAGATATCCTCCAATGCCCCCGTATCAATTTTCACACCATGGTATTCCATTGTCATCAGCACGGATACCAGTGGAAATTCGACTTCCTTCAGCAGGTCCTTCTGTTTTGTGCCGGTGATCTCACGGCGCAACGCATGCGCGAGACGCAGAGCGATGTCCGCATCCTCAGCCGCGTACTCGGCGATGTCCTCTGCGGGGAGGTCCGCCATCGAGCGTTGCTCCTTGCCCTTGCCGATCAGTCTGCTGATGGGAATGGGCTGATAGTTGAGATGCTGCATGGCGAGAGCGTTCATGGAATGATCACCCTCGGGCCTGAATATATACGCAGCGAGCATGGTATCGTAGAGTTGCTGAGTACTCTCGATGCCCTGCCGGCGCAGGACGAG
>JAGTUW010000036.1 GCA_018224345.1 Bacteroidota bacterium | reverse complement strand
TGAAAGGAGCGATATCGCAATCGGATATCGATGTGATCGTCGCGGAAGCTCTCAAACATGCACGTTCCTATCTGCGCTGGCTGATGTGGAACAGAAATTACACGCTTGCACCGCTCGGCATGAGCATCGATGATATCGCCTGCGATGCTGTTGCCGAGCTCCTCTCGGAAATCGACGGCGAGGACATGGAGCGTCTGCGCAAATCGTTGAAGAACGTTCTTGCGCCCGAGCCTCGTGAAATTCCTCTCGATTGCGCTTTTCAGGCTGTGGTGTTGCGCACTGTCCGTCTGAATCTTGCACGCGTATTCACGGAGATTCATCCCGTACGCGCGCGTTTGTTACGTTCCATGCGGCGTTTCGAGCAGTCATCGGGATTGATACGCCGGCATGACGGCCTTGCGGGGTACTCGTATTCTCTCTCCGATGTGGACCCTTGTCTCGAACGTCCGGCCACTCCGCAGGACGTTCTCCGCGCCATTCTCATCCTCCCGAAATTCACGCTGCAACCGGCACCGGCAATCTGTGTCGCTTTGCTCGAGGCCCTGTGTTCACATCCCGAACTGCGTCAGGCGGTGTGGGAGGACGATGTGCTCGACATCACGCTGACGGAGCTGCAGGCAGGACAGGCCACGGCCATGAAACTCGAAGGGGACGACGAATTCACTGATGGTGAGTCACCTGTGCAGCAGGAGACCCTCACAGCATTGACTGAAATGCGTGCCTGGGTATTCGAATCGTATGTCGAGAAGAAGAAACTCACCAAGGAGGAGGCGAGCGCGATGTTACGTGCCGCGGAAGGATATATCCTCGATCTGGCCCGGGATGAGGACAGAGGCCATTACCATTATCTGCGCATGCTGCTTCCCTATCTGTCAAATGATGTCTATCGCTCCCGTTACCGTAACATCTACGAATATATTATCCGTACCGTTTTCACCAGGACACGTCGGCGACTGCAATATAACAGTATGGAGCAGATCAATTCCGCTCCCACAGGAAAAAAAATCGCAAAATGAACGGAACGCATTTGACGGATATTGCATTGATCGTGCTGGCCACCGGACGCAAAACGCATCCCCACCTCGTATCCTGTTCGTATTGCCGTGAGCAATACGAAGCATTGCTTGAGATGGAGGAGTTGCGGTACTCCGAGAAGGACCAACCGAACAAGATCGCGGCCGAACCATCGCAGGCAAACGGGTTTCGTCTTGCGGCGCAGAACGATGTCAGTACCGACAGCGATCTCGTACTGCGGCAGACCTGGTATCTCGACGACGGCCGCGTGCTGTTGCGTGTCTTCGAGGAGGAAGCGAGCATACTGATCGGCTATGTGCTCTGTGTACCCGAACGCCTCCCCTCGCTGAGATTCCGCTTCAGCGGCATCGATAACGTGTTCATTCCCTCGAAGAATGGCAGTTTTGTTATCGGCGATCCTGATATCCCCATCGAACCCATGTCCGTGACCTTCGAAGAACTGATGTAAAAAGGGGGCGGGTATGCGGGATCGCTTCCCCATACAAGTGTCCATACATACTCCGGTTGAACTTGATCTCGCTGCAAGAGAATTGCAGCGACAGATCAATCGCAGCGGTTCGCCGCTGTATCGCTTCACCATTATCATAGATTTTCTTCGCCGTATTGACCATCTTCCGGATTTGTGGACCTCTTCCTATCTTCGCGCGCTGTATCCGACGCTCTCTTCCTGCATCCGTCACGAATATGTTGTATGGACAGACCCTCAGGATTGGAAGACTACCGTCAACACATTACCACTGCTGAGTGGACAGAAGTGGTTGCGACTCGATGCCCATTTCAAGGCAACCTGGGACATGGCATGGGAAAAGTGCACGCTGACCTTCGCGGCCATGAATGCCTTTCGGCCGTTACATGCGCTGCTGCTCGAACACCAGTTGCTGGATTTCGATCTCACAGGAAATGAGTGGACCGCACTACTGAATGCATCGACAGTCGGACTTGATCCTCTCGATGAGTATTCTGGCATCCTGCAGCACCACAATGTCTCCCTTCCCTTTCTACAGCGCGCGAGAGAACGCTGGGATCATGAACGTGAAGACGGAAGACTCCCCGGCGTCATTCTCCTCGGCGATCAGCAGTACATGGACAAAAATGCGGGGGTGATGCTGCATGTCGATGTCACGGCCCAACAGGGAACGAGCACGAGAGTGCATTTCCGCAACACCATCGACGAAAACAATACCGAAACGGTTCAGCAATTGGTCGCAGCAGCCACTGCTGCGCATGCGCTGGTCGATGCCTATTTCCCCGGAAGTCCTTCGAAAATGGAATGGATGATCGGTTTCCATGAGCACGAGGCCTCGTATGCGGGGGAATCCATGGGACTGGCAACCGCTCTGAGCATGATGTATTTGTTGCAGAAGGATTACAATCGCGCCCGGTGCTGGCGTCTGCGACCGCATCTTGTCTGTACCGGGGGAATCGAATCCGACGGTACTGTCAAGGACATGCCGCATTCAGTGCTGAAATCCAAGGTTGATATCGCTTTCTTCAGTCCTGCCGAAGTACTGGTGCTTCCCGCCGTTCACGCCGAGGAAGCCCGCCGCCTCGTGCTTTTGAAGCAGCGGCGCTATCCCGCCAGACAATTCGAAGTCTGCGGCGTCGCATCCCTCGAAGACTGCATCGTCGCTCCCGGCATCATGCGAACACAATACCGTCCTCCGCATCTGCGGACCTGGAAATTTCTGAAGCGGCACAAAGTCCCGCTGCTGGCGTTGCTGGTCCTGATCGTCACCTTTTTCGGTGCCTATTTCTGGTGGAAAGCGCAGATAACGTATCCGGATCTCGAATACACGTTGCGCATTCCCGTCGAGGCAAACGCATTGGTATTCAACCCTCACCGTGCAGACGAGTGGCAATTCCGTGATTACGAGAGTGTCATTCGTCCCCACCTGCCTTTCGGTGATCTCGAGATCGGGGCCGACAAGACACGCAACGTCTATTTGTGGAATATCACGCCACAGCCACTTGATGTGAAACTCGCGATCGAAGGACCGCAGGCCGACCAGTGGTTCATCAGCTGGCAGGGCGGCAGACAGCGCATCGATGCGACCTCCTCCCTGCGCGTAATGATCAAATATGTCCCCCTCAGCGCAGAAAAAATGAACGAGGCATTCTTCACCGTGCGTGCACCTTCCGACGGCAGATTGCTGACACGATTGCGCCTGACAGGAGCGGCGGGACGCCCGACGCCTGCCGGCTATGGATTGTCCTTCGACGGTATCGACGACATGTTATATTTTGGCCGGCATGCCATTGCCTTTGCACGGGACGAGGGAACGATAGAATTCTGGGTACGTGTCGACGGCGAGGAGGCAACATTGCTGAGTAATGACCTCAACTCGCCACAGGCACCTGCAATGGCCAACATGATACTGTCTTACTCCGACGGGAAATTCAACCTCTCGGTCGGCAACAATCGCGCCATCATACCGATCGGCGACCGTGCTTTTGCGCAGTCGGGTCAGTGGCATCACATTGCGCTCTCGTTCACCCGCACCGGCCGGCGGATCCGCTTTCTGCTTGACGGCGAAGTGTTGCTCGACAGGCAGGAGGAATTCATTATCGAAGGAGTCGCCACGCCCTATGTCACCATCGGTGCATACAACAACAGTGAAAAAACGGATGCACATCTTCTGGGCGCCATAGATGAACTGCGTGTCTGGGACAGGGCTCTCTCCCCCGACAGTATTCGGGCACGCATGGACACACCGGTGGACGGACTGACACCCGGCCTGCTGGGGTACTGGGATTTCGACGTGATTTCCGAGGTCAATGCTTACAACGCCAATGAGCGCACTCAGAACGGTATTCTGCGCGGCAGACCCATGCACATCCGTTCCGGGGTTCCCTTTCGGATCAACGAAGACGACATCCGTCTCATCCCGGGTCCCCTGAACAACACTGCCATCGAATTACAGCCCTCCCGCTGGCTGCAATGCGGCAGCGACGTGCTCGATGGGGCACTCGAACGCAGTTATGCCATCCGCTTTCTGCATGAAGAGAACAATCCCGGTGTCATTTTCACCGTGATAAATCAGGATGCCTGGATCACACTTGCCGACGGCGCGGTTTCCACCGCCGGTAGTGAACCTTTCGTATTACCTCTGCTGCCCGGCTGGAACAACTTCATCGCCCGCATCAATGCCAGTCAGATCATGGAAATCCATCTCAACGGTGACTATATCACCACGATCGAATCGAAGGGATTACGACGCGGACCAGGATACCGATATGAGGGACTGCAAGTCGGGATTCACCAGGACAAATACAACTCATTCGGACCCAAATACTACGACAGCAAAGTCCCCGCAATCCGTGCTCGGCGCGCCGTCAGTGACTTCAGAGTGTGGAACCGCCGCATCTCCGATGCAGACATCGCGGCTTATTCCGCGGGTAAAGACACGCCCGACGGACTCGTCGCCCACTGGCCTCTCGACTCCCTGCCCGACGTCAACCGCAACTTCCGCGACCGCATCTCCGGCCATCTCCTCCACCTCTGGCGCTACCGCGGCTGGGAATAACCCCCCCCCCGACAACGGAGGGCGGACATTTTTATTGCGGAGTGTGAAGTGTGAAGTGTGAGGAACCACAGAGATGGCAAGAGGAGAGTTAAAAGTTAAAAGTGAAAAGTTAAAAGTGGGAAATGAGGGGAATGAGGGAAAT
>JAGTUW010000035.1 GCA_018224345.1 Bacteroidota bacterium | reverse complement strand
CATCTTTTCACATAAACGGGATTCGCTTCCCTCCGTGATGCGAATGAGGCCGTAAGGTGGAAATCCGTACCCTGCGCAACTTCTCCCGGCGATTTCGTACATACAAGTCGGGTACAAAGGACACAGCACTCCCGATCTCCTCCGGCCTTTCCTACCGGCACGCAACAGAGTAAAGGTACGTATATCGCCATTGCTACGCCTCTTTCATCATCCGGAGGCACTATGGAACTCATCGAATTATCCGACCTCATCGCCTACATCGTGGCATTGAGTATTGCAGCGGAACGACTCACGGAAATCGTAAAGGGCATTATTCCCTTTTTCAACCAGAGATCCGAAAATGAAAACACGGAGAATTGGCGGCGTGTCTCGCTGCACTGCCTTGCCGTCGCCTCGGGCATGCTCACCGCACATCTGGCCATGCCCGCAGTGGCGGACCTCGTCCCGGCGCACTGGCAGAGCTTTCCCGGCATTGTCGCACTCGGACTGCTCTCAAGCGGGGGCTCGAGCCTGTGGAACTCCGTTCTCGACTATGCCTCCTCTGTCAAGTCAATCAGCAAATTGAATGCGGAATTGAAGAAGCTGAGACAGAAAGGGTAATATCGACGCAGGAAATGAGGGGAATGAGGGAAATGAGGGAAATGAGGGAAATGAGGGAAATGAAGGAAATGAAGGAAATGAGGGGAATGAGGGGAATGAGGGAAATGAGGGGAATGAGGGGAATGAAGGAAATGAGGGGAATGAAGGAAATGAGGGGAATGAGGGGAATGAGGGGAATGAGGGGAATGAGGGGAATGAGGGGAATGAGGGGAATGAAGGGAATGAGGGGAATGAAGGGAATGAGGGAAATGAGGGGAGGAAGCCTGGTAGACATGAATACGCACTTGTGCGTATATTCATTATCACAACACGAATGTACATTTGTACGGTCATACCCCACCGTCACGCGTTTTCGGATGTGCTCCATATTTCTGCGATGCTGGAGACCGATGCGTGAGAGGACGAATCCTTGATGGATGACAAGTAGGATCCGCTTTTCTGTGAAAACGGATTACCCGTGATTCCATTGCGTATGCGCTCGACCATGCTATCGGATACTCTCCACATTGCAACTGTTTATCAACCAGTGGAGCAGGATCACGATGATATCTGCAAATACGATTTTTCCGCGGTTTGTGTTGGCCTTCCTCCTGGCCGCTACCGCGCTGTTGCTCATGCCTTTCGCGGCAGGCAACGCGCAGCCCGTGCCTTCGGGAACCACACTGACCGTCACCACGCTCATCGACGAAGACGATGGAGACGCGGATCCCGCAAACGGTGCAGGAACCAGTCTGCGTGAAGCAATTCTCTATTCCGCCACGGGTGATCTCATCGACTTCGATGCAGGATTGACCGGTTCGATCTTTCTTACCCTCGGCGAGATTCCCATAACCCATAACCTGTTCATCGAAGGCCCCGGCGTCGATGTCATCGAAATCAACGGCGACGATCTCGTGCGCCTGTTCAATATCGATGCCGCGAGCGCTGTGGAGCTTTCGGGACTCACACTCACTTCCGGCAGGGAGGTCGACGGCGGACTGATTTATTCCGCAGGCTGGCTTTCCATCACCTCGTCTGCTCTGCGATGGAGTACCGCAGTGCAGCGCGGCGGTGCCATCTATCATGATGGCGATACACTGAGACTGATTGGCACGCGGATAGAACAATGCGAGTCCTTCATGCACGGTGGTGCGCTCGCCGTTCTTGACGGCGTGTTGATTATCGACGCTTCGACATTGCGGAGCAATACATCCGGCGGGAACGGTGGCGCCGTCTATCTTTCGGGCAGTGACGCGTCGCTTGTCGATGTGACGATCAGCGGTAATATCTCCACCTCGGCCGGAGGGGCGTTCTCACTGTCCTCGACCGCCACGGCGTCCTTTATCTACAGTACGCTCAATGACAATCGCGCGTTCAACGGTGGCGCCTTTGCCAATGCCGGGACGCTCAGCCTGCTCAACAGCACGGTCAGCGGCAATACAGCCGACAACAGCGGTGGCGGCATTCACAATTCGGGAACACTCAATACCGATTTCACCACCATCGGACGCAACAGCGCGGCGACCGGTGGGGGACTTGCTACGACAGGCACGGCAAATACCATGCGCACGCTGTATGGTGAAAATTCCGCCGCCAGCGGAACCGACGTCAGCGGGGCAGTCAGCTCCGGTGGTTGGAACCTGGCCGTGAGTGCCGATGGCAGTACGGGCTGGATTGCCAGCGATGTCACCGGGACAGACGACGAACCCACAGTAGCGGCGTTGGATGACCTGCGTCTCAACGGTGGAGTCACGAAAACACATGCACTGCTCGTCTGTTCGCGCGCTATCGATGCCGCTGACAGCAGCGGCTCGTTCTGGATGACCGACCAGCGTGGTGCAGTCCGAACGATCAATGGCGATAACGACAACGTAGCTCGACCCGACATCGGGGCGTTCGAAGTCCTGACCCCGCTCGACATCTCCTTACCAATCGTCAACGGACATCCAGGTTTCCGGGTCTATCTCGATGCGAGCGGGAATGCAATTCTGAACCCGGATACCTTGCTCCTCGGCGCATATGACAATTGCGGTATTCTCAGTACCAACGTCAGTAAAACCAGCTTCAACTGCGCGGATACGGGTTATGTCAATGTGACTCTCACAGCGACGGATCTCAGTTACAATGTCACGACAAAGATCATCGAGGTTCTGGTCCTCGACGATACACCGCCTGTTCTTACACCACCGACAGCCGTGAATATGAACGCGGGGAGTGCATCCTGCGGTGTCGCATTGACCAGCGCGCAACTCGGTACTGCGACTGCAACGGATAATTGCGGCGGTATCGTGATCACGAATAATGCCCCGGCATTCTTTCCTGTCGGTTCGACCAACGTCCTGTGGCAGGCGAAGGATGCGAGCGACAATATCGCCGTCGCCAACCAGCTTGTCACTATCCTTGATGTAACCTTACCGACCATTTCTGCTCCGGCGGATGTGACTGTCTCCGTGCAGGGGAATCTGTGCTCCGTCCTTCGGGGTCAGTTGGTGCTTGGCACCCCTGTCGTGACCGATAACTGTGCATTCACCATCAGCAACAACGCTCCTTCGGCCTTCCCGCTCGGGCAGACGACGGTCACCTGGACAGCGGTTGACGCTTCCGGGAATACCAGCACAGCCGATCAGATAGTGACTGTCGAAGACAACACCCCGCCGATTCTCTATGCTCCGGCGGACCTCTCTCTCGTGACGGATCTGAATTCCTGTGTTCGTGACGGCGCGAATGTTGATCTCGGGACACCGGTTGCCAGTGACAACTGCAGTGGTGTGACAGTGACGAATGACAAGCCAGCCTCGTTTCCGATCGGCTCGACGGTGGTGACATGGACAGCAACCGACGGTGAGGGTAACTTCACCACTGCGCAGCAGACCGTGACGATATTCGATGGGGTGCCGCCGACTGTCGTGGCGCCGGATAATATCGAAGTCGCAGCAGATGTGGGTAGTTGTTTCTGGACTGTGGATGCGCTCGTGCTCGGTTCTGCGACAAGCCAGGACAATTGTAGTGTCCCTTCGGTGACCAACAGTGCCGGTACCTCGCTCAGTGTCGGGACACATCGCGTAATCTGGACTGCGGTCGACGCCATCGGTAACCGTTCCACAGACGTTCAGATCGTCACGGTCGTGGGTGAGCCACCTTCGATCAACTGTGTAGCGGATATGACCGTCGGTACGGATCCTGGCAAGGCGGGCGCAGTCGTGACGTTTGCTCCTCCGACCGCATCGAGCGGTTGCACGGATATAGAAATCATACGCACCGATGGACTCGGCAGTGGTGATTTCTTCCCCGTCGGAACGACCACGGTGGCGTATATGGCCATCGATGGCAGCAATCAGATCGCTGTCTGCAGCTTTGATGTGACTGTCAAGGATTACGAAGACCCGCAGATCAGCGTCAACGTCGCGCCGAAAAATCTCTGGCCGGCCGACAACAAGATGTATGAAATCAAGGCGACAGTGGAAGTCTGGGACAATGTCCCTGGTGCCACTGCCGTATTGACATCCATCACCAGCAATCAGAATGTCAATGGCGACATTTCCGGTGAGAGCATCGGCGTCTTTGACACCAATTTCGAACTGCGGGCCAAGCGCAGTGGAGGTCCGCGTGTGTACACTATCACCTACACCGCGACGGATGTTGCCGGAAACACCTCCACCGCTTCGGCGACGGTGACCGTTCCGACACAGAAGCCGAAGGAATATGAGGATCTCGGCCTGCCTGCGCCTTCGACACTCATGTTGACGCAGAATTATCCGAATCCTTTCAACCCTTCCACCATTATCAGTTTCGGTACACCGGTTGAGCAGCACGTTGAACTACGCGTCTACAACACCATGGGCATGCCTGTGCGGACACTGGTCAATACCATGCTTGGTGCCGGGACCTATACCGTCGAGTGGGATGGCCGTGACGATAACGGACTTCCGCTCTCCAGCGGTATCTATCTTTACATGCTTCGTTCCGGAAGCGAGCATGTGCATCGCAAGATGATACTCACCAGATAGTTTCATCACCGTCCTCTCCCGGCCGCAGCCTACCGCGGTCGGGAGAGGCGGGTTTTTTCTTGTTTCCTTCGAATACCCTGCCTAATATTGTGCATGATAACCGTTTTGATCGCATCGGCCATTCCCCTCGTCCGTGATGGACTGTTGCACACCCTTAATGATGAGCGCGGCATTCTCGTGACTGCGCATGCATCCAAAACCTCCTCTGTGCTTCGCTCATCCCGTCCCGGTGGTCCTGACGTCCTTGTCCTCGACATCGCATTACCTGGCGAGGATCTCGCAGCAATGCTGCGCAGACTCGCGCAGAGAGGATGTCGACCCGCCGTCGTTCTGTTCGGTGACTGGACAGCACTCTCCGCCGATGCAGCACGACGTCTCTCTCCACGCGCCATGCTCAGCCTTTTCGATGATCCGAACACATACGCACGTGCAATCCATTTTGCTGCCGAAGGAGATGTATTCATCTCGGAGCGTGTGCAATCACTCCTGCGCACGGACGAGGCAGTTGCCGATCCGTATACCGTTGAACAACTCCTCTCTCCAACCGAAATACAGGTGCTGCGATATCTCGCCGCAAACCGCACGAGCAGGGAAATCGCGCGTGAGATGTTCATCAGTTACCGTACCGTGCAGAAGCATCGCGATAATATGGTCCGCAAGCTCAATCTGAGGGGGCACAACGCGCTGCTGACCTGCGCTCTCCAAAACTTCCCGCCGGAAGTTACCGGGGAAAGGGCCTGAAAAATCAAATGTGACGGCGGTCCGGATACGGCTGAGACCGGGCATTATCCGTCCATGGATTCATACGCTTCTCTTTGCCGGGTGGAGGAGAAGCATGGTATCCGTTTTGTTGTGATGGAAATGGATGCGTATGATACCAGATCAGTATTACGATGATTCTTTCTTCAGCAAACGTGAGCGGCCGGGGGCCTGAGGCGCAAGGCAGGATATAAGCACAAGTGCGCATATGTTCTCAGCTCAAACGGATGTAGATTAAATCTTCCATCGCAGGAATATGAGAACATATCGTACGAGAGTGTAGACCTCGTCCGGAAAACAGTGTGATTCGGCATGTGCTGGTGGATGTGGTATGATGGTTTTTCCATCAATCACAATCTGTCGGAGGTCTTATCACGATTATGAAAACCAGGCACACCGTTCTGGTATTGCTGGTTATGTTGCTGACCTGGTCGGCCAGAGCGCAGCATATTGATCCTTCGGTCATTTCGTCCGGAGGAGGCTTTGCCGAATCCGAGCGCGTCAGTGTTTCATGGACCATCGGTCAGACAGCCGTTGATCTGCGTAAGGCGCACTTCGGTTCGATCAGCGAAGGATTCCAGCAGGCCTTTCTTACCGTGATCCCGATCAGGGAGCGGAGCATCCCATTGTCACTGAATCTTTATCCCAATCCCGCGCGCACATCCGTGCTCGTAACCATGGATGGTATCGAGGACGATATCACGCTGGTGCTGTATACATTGCTCGGCGAAGCCGTGCAACGGCAGCAGGTGCGGGGTGGAGACAAACACGCGAGACTGTCATTCCAGAATCTGCCCAACGGACTGTACCTCCTGGTAGCGTTTTCGGGTAGCGGAGAACAGCTCGCTCTATACAAAATTGTAAAAGCAGATTAATAACCAGAGTGATCAACATCATGAGAAGTTTCCTCACGATACTCCTGCTCATTACGCTTGCCTTGGTCGAGGCTCGTGCGCAGACACCCCCTTATATGAATTATCAGGGTGTCGCGCGTGACCGTGGCGGAGCGGTGTTGCAGGACCAAGCGATAAGCTTGCGCATCAGCGTCCTGAAAGATGGACCGAACGGTACTGTCGCCTATAGCGAACGGCATACCGTCACAACGAATGATTTCGGAATGTTTACACTGCAGATCGGCGCCGGGGATCTGCGCCAGGGAGCGCTGGATCTGCTTCCCTGGGGCAGTCATGGCTTCTGGCTGCAGGTGGAAATCGATGAGGAAGGCGGGAACAACTATGCGTTGCTCGGTGCATCACAGTTGTTGTCGGTTCCCTATGCGTTCCATGCATTGCACGCAGACAAGGCCGACCAGCTCTCTTCCGACGCCTCCACCGGAGGCAGTCCGGGCGGTACCGGCGGTTCGGCAGGTTCGCCCTGGTCGACCCGGGGCAACGAAGGCACCGACGCCGCGTTTGATTTCATGGGGACCAGCGACCGGGTGGACCTGGTCTTCGGTACCGACAACATCGAACGTATGCGGCTGACCGCCTACGGTAAGCTCGGTATCGGTACGCCCGATCCGCAGAGCACTCTCGATGTCAAAGGCAATGCTGCAATCGGAACTGATTACGCAGGCATGTATGCCGCACCGGAAAACGGCTTGCTCGTTCAGGGACAGGTCGGCATCGGTGAAACCTTCCCGAATGCCATGCTGGAAGTCGGTGGCGAACTCGTCGTCGGCCAGAACTTCACCGGTATTCATCTCCCTCCACTCAACGGAGCCCTCTTCGAGGGGCGTGTCGGTATCGGCACAGCCGGGCCGGGGAGCATGCTCAGTGTTAAAGGCGGACTCAGCGTCGGCAACAGTTTCTCCGAAAATCAGGCGCCCAGCAACGGTGCCGCGTTTCAGGGAAAAGTCGGTATAGGCACAACTATCCCGAAAAGCTGGCTTGGCGTCGCGGGTAATACGTCCATCGGCGCCGATTATGCGCGTTCGTATGAAGCACCGAGTAACGGACTCATCGTACAGGGCGACGTCGGGTTCGGTACCGAAGCCCCCCTCAGCCGTCTCGGCGTTGCCGGGAATGTCAGCATCGGTTCGACATACGCGAGCGGTTACCCCGCACCGGAAGATGGTCTGATGGTCGAAGGTCCGATCTGGTCGGGTGTGTTTGAATCGGATTACGCCTTCCATGTCATCGGCAACAGCTTTCTCGATGGGACCGCTGAAATTACCGGCAACACAAAAATCGGTGGGACGCTCGATGTCGATGGTATCACCACGATACATGATCTGACGGACGTTCCTGTTATTACGGGCCTGAACGAAGCCGCCGCACAAAGCTTTCTCGGCAGTCTGCGCACAAAGGGTGGCGCGGGTGTAGAGAAAAATCTGAATGTCGGTGAGGATCTCGGTGTCCGTCGCGATGCCTATGTCGGCCGCAATCTCAAGGTCGGCGGCAGTGCGAATTTCAAAAACCTGATCGTCGAGAACTATGCGGATATCGGAAGAAATCCCGATCCGGATTATGACGCGGACCTCAATCCTGATCCGCAGTTCCCGCGCACACTGATCAACAAGGGTCAGACATTGCTCGAGAAGAAAGTCGAAATCACGGATGAGACGCAGTCCACCGGCAGCAACAACGGTGCACTGACTGTGTCGGGTGGTGTTGGCATAGAGAAGAATCTCAATGTCGGCGGACAGACGACAATCAATTATTCTTCTGGCTCGCCTTCCGCTGGCAGTGCATCGAGTTACCCCTTGTATGTCACCGGCGCAGGGCAGGGTATGGCCATTCAACTCAGCACCGGCGCCAACAGCGGCAACAATTATATCGGGTTCTGGGATAATGGCGGCATGCGCGGTAGCATACAGGGTGAAACACAGGCCGAGCGTCTGCAGAGTCTGGATTACATCCTGATGACACTCGGACATGTCTTTGACGTCACCGATGCCGCAGTGGAATTGATCTCTGAAGTCACGGATTTCCGTGTTGGCGTGGGTCTCGGCGTGGTAACGGTCACCCCCGGTGTGGCGAAAATCGTCTATGCCACGGCCAAAATCATTCTGCTGGCCATACAGGTCGGCGTCGAACAGGCGGAGTACATTTCCAGCTATGGTGTGGCATACAAGTCCGGCAATGCCGATTATGCCGAGTGGCTCGAACGTGAGGATTCTTCCGAACAACTCGTGTTCGGTGATCTCGTCGGTGTTCGTTCCGGCAAAATCTCCCGGCGTATCGAAGGCGCCGACATGGTGTTCGTGATCTCCAAATCACCCATCGTCCTCGGTAACACACCTCCCGAGGGACAGGAGCATCTCTACGAGAAATGCGCATTTCTCGGACAGGTGCCTGTCAAGGTAGTCGGCCCGGTGTCCCCCGGAGACTATATCATTCCCTCCGGTCGCGACAACGGTGTTGGTATCGCTGTGTCTCCTTCCGATCTCACCGCCGAACAGGCCGGCATCGTTGTCGGTGTCTCCTGGGAAGGTATTGAGGCAGGAGTGCCCGGCTATGTCAATGTCGCTGTCGGTATGCCCGTCAAGGCGGGGGTCGAAGTTCTGAAAAAGCAACATGAAAGCATCACTACCCTGCAGTCACGCATCGGTGCGATGGAATCCGTATTGCGCGAACTCATTCCTGACCTCGATGATCGTCTCGCACGATACGGAGTCGATCCCGGCGAAGACGAAAGCGTAAACGCTTCCGCTCCAATGGCGGTGGCTCCCGTTCGTGATCCGGTTGATCCCGAACCCGGACTCGGCAAACCCGATCCGGATCTCATCACACCGGATGTCTTTTCGCGTGCCATCGGTATCGCAAAAGATGATCTGCGCAGTCGCGGCATGAATCCAAACGACATTCCGCTTATCGCCTCGCTCGAAAATGACCCCGGCTTCCGCGCCTCCTACCTGGCCGCGCTGAAGAACATGGTCCGCAGCGGCGGAGACAGAACGGAACTCGAACGACTGATGAAAACGGCAAATTAATCCGCGCAACACGCGGAAGCATATCGAACGAAATCGGCATCGTGGTTGCAAGACCATGGTGCCGATTTTTTTAGTGAAGAGTCAGGACGTGAGAAACCACAGAATGTGAGGAACCACAGAATGTGAGGAACCACAGAGAACAAGAAGGGCAAGAAGGGCTTTTTCGAGGGGAAGAATGGCACCATCCTCCTTCGCTCCGCTCGGCGGAAACGGCAGGGCCCACAGTGAACACTGGGGATGATCGCCGTCGTTCCGGCGCTCGGGTTGCTGGGGCCCCCTTCTCTCATTCCCTTCATTACCCTTATTCCCCTCATTTCCCACTCTTAACTCTTAACTTTTAACTCTTAACTTCTCACTCTCACATCGCAAAATTTCTCAGATTATACGTAAACGTCAACAACGCATAACGCTGTAACAGATCCGTTTGTCTGTCCTCGATATAGGTGTCGGTGACATTGCGGGTGATGCTGTTGTTCTGTTTGAGCAAGTCGAAGATGGAAAGTCTGATTTCTGCGGCGTTGTCGCGGAGGAATTTGTAGCCGAGACTGAGATTCCAGAGGAGAAAATCGTCGTTGTATCCTTCTGAAAGTCCGCTGTAGTATTCATGACCGAGAGAGGTATTGAATACGAAATTCCCGAGAAACAGCCAGTTGAATTGCAGACGGGTCGACTGTGTCAGATAGTTGCTGTTGCTCTGCTCCTGCAGCGAATTGACAATCCAGGTGAGATTGGATTGCGTCGAGATGGTGAAGTCGACTTCCGGACTGATATTGCTGGTCAGCGAGATGCCCAGGCCGGTGGCCGGCATACTTGCGAAGTTCACCAGATCGTTGATGCGGCCGGGTAGACGGGTGAAGGTGCCGGAGAGATTGAGATTGATATTGGATTTGAGAAAACCAACGGCCTGTCCGTAGGTCAGATAGCTGCGGAGGGACCAGGAGGCATCGAAGTTTTCGGGTCTGGTAATTTGAGTCCCACGGGGCAGGAATATACCATTGTACACGGTGGTATCACCGCCAGCGAATATTGTACTGTTACCGACGGGGTCGAAGGTATAACTGCCCATGGCAAAGAGAAAGAAATAACTGCCGGCACGGGGATTCGTCGCGGAATACCGCATACCGAGAAAATGCATATACTCCTGGTCGAGCTCCGGATTTCCGGTGCGCAACAGAAGGGGATTGGAGTTGTCGAGTACGTCCTGCAGCCGATCGACACTCGGCGGTGAGGTGCGGCTGCGATAGAAGACGCGCATGTCCCTGCCCTGTTCCATATTCCAGCGCAGCATACCATAGGGCATGATATCGCCGTAGCTGCGGTCGATGCGCCCGGCGGACGGAAACATCATTTCGTTCTGCAGCGTCGCCCATTGATACCCGACACCGAACATGGCATTGATGCCAGCGTGATTGTAACGATATCCGATGCTGCTGTTGTGTGTTATATAGTCAGTGCTGAATTCGTTGCTGAGCAGGGGATTGAGTTCCTCCGTCATGCCTGCGATCAACGGAAGGTCGTACGTTCGCTTGTTCGACGCATCGTTGCTGTAGGAAGCCCGGTGCCGGAGCTGCAACTGACCATTCTCACCGAACGGTTCGGTATACGTCGCCGTGGCATCCGTCGACCAGCCGCTCATATCCAGATCCGCACGCTGCCTGGTGGTATCGAACACCGTTTGCATTCCGAAACTGCTGTAATCCGCATACAACGTGTTTTCTCCTCTGTTGTCCTTGACTTCATTGCGCAGCATGACCGAGAAGGTCCGGCCGCGTGCAGCGAATCGACGACGGTAAAGCAGTTCGTTGTTGAGAGAAAGGCCGGTCAGCGCCGAGGAAAAATCACTCGCACTGCTGTTGACCGCATTGCCTGCCTGTGAGGTGCCGGCAAAGGACACTTCCCGCCCGTCATTGATCTGTGCGGAAAGTCGCGGACGCCAGAGCAGGGAGTTGAGCGAATCGATGGTGTAATCCATGCGGAGATTGAAGCGATGATTCATATTGTCGCTGTTGGCATGCGTGTTCTCGCTATAGAACTGTTGCTGCACACCTGGAATGATGTATTCGCGTGCAATGCCCCTTCCGCTGTTGAGATCGCTGTTGTTGAAGAAATAGCTTCCGGAGACCTCGATCTTCTCTGCCCAAGTGTCGATGTAGTTCAGCCCGATGGCATTTGTGCTGGCAATGCCGTCGGAAGTATTGACGAGAAAATCATTCATCCCGCTCATGTTGAAATTCGGTACACCGCCGCTGCCCGGCCGCTGTCTGCCACCGCCTCCGCGCATGCCGGGACCACCACGGGATGGCGCATTGGCCGACATCATGACGCCGAGCAAATCCTCGGAGGCGAAATTCTGTTCGTTCACATTGTTCGACATGGCCAGGACGGACCAGCGCTGTGCGCCGCTGAACGCATTGAGCACCGCGCCGCTGCGATAGTGATCGTTCTCACCGTAGCCACCGTACACCTTGCCGAATTGTGCATTTCTGATGGCATCACGCGTAATGAGATTGATTGCCTTGACTTCATTCCCATCGCTGAAACCGGTGAAGCGCGCCTGCTCGCTCTGTTGATCGAAGACCTGGATACGTGAAATGACTTCGGCGGGAATGTTGCGAAGAACGGCACGGGCATCGTCACCGAAAAAAGGACGCCCGTCGACCTGAACGGAACGCACTTCCTCTCCCTGTGCTTCCACCTTACCGTCTTTGATCATCACACCCGGCATTTTACGTACGAGGTCTTCCGCAGTGGCGTCTGGATTGACTTTGAAGGCGCTCGCGATGAATTCTGTAGTGTCTTCTTTCAGGACGGCAATCGGCGCTTCTCCGATGACTTCCACCTGGTCGAGCGCAATGCTTTTTTCCTCGAGTGCCAGGTCGCCGAGTGAGGCGGATTGCCCGCGGAGAGCGATTTCCTTTACCAGCGACCGAAAACCGACAAAGGATGCGTGGAGAACATAACGCCCGCCCCGCAGTTTTTCGAACGTAAAGCCTCCGTCTCGTCCTGTCACCGTCCCTCCGACCGTTGTGCTGTCCGGTAGTCGCTTCAGTATGACATTGGCATTGGGAAGAGGGGAGCCGTCGTCTTTCATTACGACGCGGCCTCTTACGGACAATTCCTGCGAAAGCACCGGGACGGCAGCGAGAAGAAAAGCGACAGAGCAAACAAAGATTTTCATGATTCATCCCGAATGAATATATCCCTGATTGGACGCACAAACCCTCAAAAGGTTTACAGGTGCAGGCCCCGAAACGAAACAGGGACAGGCGGTTGCCTGTCCCTGTGATCGTTTCCCGTTTCCGCAAAAGCGGATGATCAGAATTATTTCATCAGTTGCATCGTGCGGGAAATCACTGCGCCATTGCTTTCGAGGCGGTAAATATACATGCCGCTGGGCAGATTTGCCGCATCGAAGGACAGCGTGTGAGTGCCCGAAGAGAAGTCCCCATTGGCGATGGTCGCGACTTCACGTCCGTGCAGGTCGAAGACGCGCAGCGAAACATTCGCCGTTTCCGGCAGTGTGAAGCTGATGCTGGTGGAGGGATTGAACGGATTCGGGTAGTTCTGCGACAGCGTCATGCCTGCAGGCACCGCGTGGTCGGCAGACTGCTTCGGCACCGCGCAGGCGCTGACAGTGTACCCTGCGGTGGCACCGTCGTTGACGGCCATGCTTCTGACACTACGCGGTACATTGACATTGAAATACACATAGCCGGTGTTGCAGCCATCGCTGACCTGCAGTTTCACCGTGTACACGCGTCCGTTGCCTGACCCTGCACGTTCCTTGCGGAGCATGACGGACTGGAAATCACAGGCGATGACGATGTCGTTGTACGTGTCACCATCACCGTTGCCCGTGGCATTTTCCGGCTCGTCACTCCAGACTGAATGAATTGTGACATCGTCGGTACTGATACTGCTGTTGCAGGCGTCGGACACCGAAGCTGCCATGTCGTCGATGTCGAAGCTCTCGTACTCGTGATTCGGGGGCCAGAGTGTGACATCGGCGTTGGTGGTGATCACCGGTGCGGTGTTGTCTACCAGTGTGATGGTTTTACTGGCCGTGCTGAAGTTGTTCGACGCATCCGTCGCCGTCCATGTGCGTGTGACACTGTAGGTCGCACCGCAGAGCTGTGTAGTGATATCGGTATAGGTCAACGAGGGATTCGGGTCGCAGTCATCGGAAGCCATGGGACTGCTGAAGTAGCTATACGGGTCATCGGGACAGGTAACGGACTGATCGGCGCCCACACCGCTGATGACCGGCGGCTGCGTGTCTTCTACTGTAATGACGACATCATCGGTGGAAACACCGCCGCATTGATCGTCGGAGACTTTGAAAGTGAAGGTATGTGTGCCGGCCATCAGGTTGTTGACGGCGATAGAAGCCGTCGTGCCGATGAGATTGCCATTGTACCACCATTCATAGGTGATGGGATCACCGTCGGCGTCTGAGCCCGTCCCGCTGAGTGTCGCGCTCATGCCGGTATGCGAAGTACACTCGATGGTCTGATCGGCGCCCGCATCCGCGGTCGGCAGGGTGTTCGCGTAGACATTCGGCGCACCGAAGGCCGCTGTGGTGTTGTCTGAGGAACGCACGAGTACTGTGGACAATGCCGGGGGAAAGGAACTGTAAGTATTGTGGAAAATCGCATTCGGTGCACTGACCAGTGCGGAAAATCCCGTGACCACATCACTGTTGAACGCGGATGCGCCCGGATTGCTGATTGCGATGTTGGTGTAATTTCCCTGGTAGGAAAACGCAGTCTGCCCGAGTCCCGGGAAGTCGAGGTAGTCATACCAGTTGGAGTAGGTCGAATTCATAGGGCCGGTGAATCCCAGTACGCCACCGCCACAATTGATGAACGCACGCAGATCGTCGGCGCGGTTTCTCAGGTAAAAATTTTCAGCGGCAGTCAAACCACTGAGAACATTCTGGAAATCCGTAACGACGACAACCAATTTGTAATCATTGAAATCGACGGTATTGATCTGAGAGCCCTGGATGAACTGCCGGGAAATGACTGGAGTCAGGTTGGTGAGATTCCACCAGAAATTGAGCACCGGTCCTCCGCTTTTCACTCCGACCACGAGCACGTCGGTCGTGGCATTGTTGCTTGTATGGGCGAGGAGACCGTCGACGATGGAACGATAGGCCGTGAGAGGTCCGTGTCCGTTGGCCCCGCCTTCCTCGGCATCGATGCCCATGACAAGCACAGGTCCGCCCTGTGAGAATGCACTGTGGGGGGAAACCATGCCCAGAGAACATGTGAGAAGAAACGCAAGCGCGGGCAGGACCATGCGCGTGCGTATGGTATGTATGTGATTCATGAAACCTCCTGATGAGAGTTGAACGTGGAAAAGGCAAGATGCCTGTTTTTGGGCTCTGACTGTGGTGTTACCACCTGCGGTGATGACACAGGAAGCAGAGCGAGGATGACAACGATATAGCGACTTATAATGGATGCAATATATCCTAATAATGGTGTTGTGTCAAGAGATTGTACAAAAAAATATTCATCAGAAAATACTCACCTTCTTTCCGTCAGGGACTTTCCACACGCCGGTCCATCGGTTACCCCACGTGAAGGAATCGGGAGGCAGGCATTTGCAAACATCGACAAAGTGGTCTATATTGTCTTTCGGTAGACTTAGTCCAGATAATCATTCACGACAGTCAGGATCAGGTATGAGCGAACTCATAAACAACTCGGAAAACAGAAAGCGGTTGCTCAAGCAGTTGATTCGGGAATTGCACGGTGGGAGCAGTCCCGAAGAAGTCCGTACGAGACTCGAGGAAGTGCTCAGCGGCTTCCCGTACGGCGAGGTAGTGGAAGTGGAACAGGAATTGATAAACGAAGGGATATCGCAGGAAGAAATCCAGGAATTCTGTGATATTCACAGCGCCATGCTCGACGGACATATCGATCATGGCATGGCGAAGCTCGTTCCTCCCGGACATCCGGTGGACACCTTCACGAAGGAAAACGAAATGCTGGCGGAGTTGACGCGCAAGGTCATGAACGACGCCGCAGGACTTGATCAACTTTCGGCGGAGGAGCTTCCCGAACGCATTCTGCTGTTGCGTGCGCATTTCAATGCGCTGTGGGATATCGACAAGCATTTCCGGCGCAAAGAAAATCTGCTCTTTCCCTACCTCGAACAGCGCGGCATTACCGGGCCGCCCACAGTGATGTGGGGCAAGCACGATGAAATCCGCGATGTGCTCAAGGGAGCCCGCGAGGCGCTCGAAGCCGCGGGAGAAGCAACTCCCGAGGAACTGGATGTCGTCGCCTCCATGCTGATGATCCCGGCCGCTCGTGCGGTCGACGACATGATCATGAAAGAAGAACAGATCCTTTTCCCCATGTGTATGGATACGCTCACAGATCTGGAATGGTATGAGATACACCGGCAGACGCCGGATATCGGGTTCTGTCTCTACGATCCGCAAGTCGAATGGAAACCCAACAATATCGAGGCACCGCCGCCGTCCGAAGTCGAGGGCAATGCGGTGCGTATGCCGAGCGGCTCACTCAATCCTGCAGAACTGACGGCCATTCTCAATACCGTGCCCTTCGATCTTACTTTTGTCGATGCCAATGACAAGGTGAAATACTTCTCCCAGGGTGCGGAACGAATATTCGACCGGAACCGCACCATACTCGGGCGCGATGTCCGGCTCTGCCATCCACCGTCGAGTGTCAACATCGTCGACCGTATTGTGGATGATTTTCGCAGCGGACGCGAAGACCATGCACCGTTCTGGATTCAATTGCACGGCAAATTTATCCATATAGAATACTTCGCCGTACGCGACCCCGAAGGGAAATACCTCGGTACGCTGGAAGTGTCACAGGAACTGACGGAAAAACGCGCCCTCGAAGGAGAACAGCGTCTGCTGTCATATGAGAAAAAAGGAGAATAAAATGAATACATTGGAAATTACCCCGCAGACGAAAGTCGCTGAACTGCTGGAGGCGCATCCGCAGCTCGAGGATGTGCTCATCGACATGGCCCCCGCTTTCCGCAAGCTGAAAACCCCGTTGCTGCGTCGCACCATAGCACGCGTCGCGACACTGCGGCAGGCGGCGATGACCGGTGACCTTCCGGTGTCGGATGTGGTCGGAAGGTTGCGCGAGGCCGTCGGTCAGCCACCGTACGAGGCACCCGTCGCACCCCGTATGTATGTGCCGATCTCCACGACACAGCAGCAGGAGGCTGAGACAGCGAGCTTGCCCGGACAGTCCCATGCGCGCATCGCTGCGGGCGATCCGCCACCCGCGGGTCACGAGCCTCCCGAAGTACGCGAAGCGCGTCCTGATTGGGCGAGAGAAAGCGACATCGTTAAACGTGTCGACGCCGCTGCTCTCCTGGATAAAGGATCCAATCCGCTGAGCGCCATCATTACCGGCTTGCAGCAAATACTTGCCGGTGAAGTCCTCTATATGAATGCACCTTTCTATCCCGCTCCCATGGTCGATGCCCTCCGTGCGCAGAAGCACGCGGTGTGGGCTGAGGAGTCAGACGGAGGCTGGTCGCTGTGGATTCGTAAAAGCTGAAATCCGGTAGAGAGACAAGATGCAAATGGACGGATAGCTCACGTCCCTCCTGTAGTGACGATGGTGACATGACCTGCACTCGGAAGTGATGCTTCACGCCGCTACGACAGACGACTTCTGCAGTCATTGAGGTGCTGTATTCTCCAGGTATGCGTCAGGTCAATACGTTTCACGGAACACACCATGAACGCAGCCGAAGGCATGGAGATCGTCGTCGGTAATGATTTCGACGATGAGTGTTTCGCCGTCCCTGAGACTGTCGGGCAGAGGACGTTGCTGATCCCAGAACAGGGTGCGGCCATGCGTAGGGTTCCAGGTCAGACGGACGGGATATTCGCGTTCATTGCGGATTTTGATCGTGTAACGCGTTCCGGGTTCCATGCTGTTGAGTACGATATCGGTGCTGTCGGCAACGGCGCCGTATAATGGGATCAGACGCGTTGCGAACATGTTGCCGCGTTCGAGCGGGAGTATCATGCGATCGTCTGCGGAGACATTTTTCATCACCGCATGCTGTACGATTTTTTTGAACTCTGTCCGTAGAGCTGTGCGCATACGATCCGAACGCGTGGAAATATGCAGATAGTTTTGTGGCAGGGCGTCGCCTGCACTGACATCCCCCTCGACAATGCTGAAATTCTGGAAAGCGAAATCGGCGGAGACTCCTGCCCCTGTCTGACGGTTTATTTTGTAGCTGATGCGACGCAGTCCCGGGCGACGACCCAGCAGGAGACTGTCGTGGACATCGAGATTAAGTTCGAACAGTGAAGTGCGTCCCTGTCCGTAACTCCATTCGAATTGCCACCAGAAGCCCGGCTGTCCGGGTTGCAGACGGCTCATCGGATTCCATCCCAGCAGGACGGCTTCGTTCGCGCGATCCGTGGTCGGCCCGGTCCCCGGTACTGCCCAGGCATGCAGGGCGAACACCCCGCGGCCGTTGTCACCCGCTCCCTCCCATTCAATATCCGTTGGCAGGGGAAAGAGTCGCAGCGGTGTGAAGCCCTGTAATGCAGCAGTTGTATCGGACGGCTCGAAATACAGGACCTTCTCTTCATCCTGCGCACAGACTGTGACTGTGAAGAGAAGGATCAATGCAGTATAACGTACGATCATGACAGTCTCCTTGGACTTGTGTGCATCATGCGAAAAATGGGATATTCCTGACTACTGTTCAAGACGCTGCACAATGCAACATTCGGGAAGCCGGCCGTCCGGGCCCGGGTCCGCATGCACTGCTTCCAGCTGGTAGTTGTGGACAGGGGCTGCTTCCGCAGCGATGCTGCGTTGCGGCCTGTATGTTCTCTGTTCGCGGAAGCCAGAAGAGCGGCCCTGTTTCATTTTTCGTTCCCAGTCCGTATGTTACACCACGTCGTGATTTGCGGCAGCTTGCAACGACGTAAAAGAATCGCTAAATCGCCATCGTGCAAAGAGTGTGAATGCCCTCGCCGATCGGCGAGGGTTTCATGTTTTTTGAAAGGAGTTCAGAATGTCCACCTATGTTTTCACTTCCGAATCCGTCAGTGAGGGACACCCGGATAAAGTCTGCGATTTCATCTCGGATTCCATACTCGATGCGCATCTCGCTCAGGATGAACATGCGCGTGTAGCCTGCGAGACACTGGCAAAGGACAACACCGTCGTCCTCGCTGGTGAGATCACTTCCCATGCCGAGGTCGATCATGTCTCCGTGGTGCGCGAGGCCGTCAGAGAAATCGGATACACCGATGAGACTCAGCCCTTCGCGGCATCGACGTTGCAGGTGCTCGAAATGCTTTCGAAACAGACAAGAGAAATTGACACTGCGGTCAGTAACCGTAAGGAGGGAAGCATGGAACAGGGGGCCGGCGATCAGGGCATCATGTTCGGGTATGCCACCGATGAAACACCGGAACTGATGCCGTTACCCATACTGCTTGCGCATCGTCTGGCTGCGACGCTGGCCCGTCACAGGAAATCCGGTGTTGACTGGCTGTTGCCGGATTCGAAGACGCAGGTTTCCGTGCGGTATGAAGATGAGCGTCCGGTCGAGGTAACCGCCGTATTGCTGTCCACGCAGCACCGGGCACCGGTGACGCAGCTGGCTATTCATGATTTCGTGGAAAACACATTGCTGGCGGAAGTGCTCGGTCCCTGGTATTCCGACGACATAGAGCTTATCGTCAATCCCTCCGGAAGTTTCACACAAGGCGGTCCCTCGGCGGACTGCGGGTTGACCGGTCGCAAAATCATCGTCGACACCTACGGGGGTAAGGCCCGGCACGGTGGTGGGGCTTTCAGCGGAAAGGACCCATCAAAAGTTGATCGCAGCGCGGCCTATTTCTGCCGCTGGGTCGCACGGCGTATCGTCAGCGAAGGGCTCGCACGTCGCGCCGAGCTGCAGGTGGCCTATGCCATCGGGCTGGCCAGACCGATGTCCGTGCATGTCAACACCTTCGGTACCGGTGATGCGATACGGGCAGGAGAATTCGCGGCTACATTTGATTTCCGTCCCCGAGCCATCATCGAGCAACTCGATCTGCTTCGTCCCATGTATCGTTTCAGCAGCAACTACGGACACTTCGGCCGCCCCGACCTCCCGTGGGAATGCTGAATGAATGCGGATCCGGGTCCGCTTGCATATTTTCCTGACAGTTTGCAGATTGTGTACTCTGTTCACATCACAAGAAATGCGGATTCGGAGCACAGTCTGTTCCACCGTGTTTTTCGAAAAATATACAGGAGGTATAATGCAGATTCGTGTAATCGCAGCGGCACTGACACTCATGATTCTCGTCGGCTGCGGGGCGTCGATCAACCCCGTCACGCAGCAGCGTGTAGTCGAATGGTTCGGCAAAACTTCTTCGACATCCTATAATGCAACCTCGGCATTCCAGAGGCCCATGACCTACAAGGTAGGCCAGTATGTGGTGTATGGTATCACTGACGGAGACGATCGTTCGGTGTACCGGACGGCTCTGGTCGGAAAGGACGGCGATGCGTGGATTATGGAAACGAAGAACATCTCCGCTTACGGAGAATCCACAACGCAAATGGCAGTGCGCGGACTTGAGAAAGTCTATGAAAGCTTTGATATCGATGATATGGACATTCTCTGGGTAAAAATGCAGCAGGATGACGGTCAGGTACAGACCATCGACGGTATGACTCTTTCACTGGTGAAAGGGACCTACAAGAAGTCGCTCACCGGTCTTGTGATGAGATTCGATGCGGGACAGACGACAGGGTCGGTCCGTGTCCCCGGTGGCACGTTTGATGGCTGTACCAAGGTGACGTCCAAGGTGGAAACGTTCTTTGGCGATTATGAATCCGACGTCTGGCTGCATCCGGAAGTCCCGCTCAACGGTGTTGTGCGTTCGGTTTCAAAGGACAACGATACCGTCAGCGACCTGCTGGAATTCGGGAGCGATGCTGAACCCAGTTTCTGATCCGCCGCTGGATGTTTCCGGACTTGCCAATGGGCAGTATCATGCAGTCCTGCATGGTACCGGGGAAATTCGCACGTTCCGTTTCATCAAGCGATAGCTGCTGCGTCTTCCGTTCTGTGGTGTGCTCGATGGGTTGTGAGGATCTGTCGTCAACTCCCTCATTTCCGGGGGGGGTATTCATTTTTTCTTCAGCTGCGTTTCGATGCGCTCAACGATTTCGGCGAATGTTGCGCTGCTGCGGGAAAAGCGGGACGTACTCTCCGCGAGCAGGTGTACAGCGTCTGCACCTTGCCCGTCCGGCGCATTGGCAACGGCGAGCGCATGCAGGGCGAGACGATCGAGTATGGTGGCCACGACAGTTCCCGGAGGTTGTGAGCGCAGCAGCCGCACATTGTCCTTGAGAAATTGCATGCCATTGGCGACACGTTCGTCCGTTCCGGGTACCGCGCGTGCATTGAACGCAAAGTGACCGCCTGCCCGATGATAGCCGAGCAATGCCGCGTCATCAGCGCCACAGAGTGGTCCACGCAGAAAGGAGACGACCGGGAGGGGGTTTTCCGGATCGCTCAACGCTCTGAACACACTGAACACAGCGCGTACTTCTGCGCACTGCCACATGCTCCCATAGTCCTCATCATACGCAGTGTCACGTGTTCCGTCATTCTGTCGATACGAATGTTCTTCCGTCAGCGTATCTGCTTCTCTTATTCGTAAAGCATCTGTGCTTTCGGCCGGTGACTCGTCCGATGTGGATGCAGCCCCGTGTATGCCGGGTATCTCCCGCAGCGCGCGCCAGGTGTCGAGTATGTGCTCGTCGGGATTGGCGAGCATTGTACGGGCCTCCTGATTGACGGTTTCGGTGTCCATGCAGACAGCCTGGTAGCTGCAACGTTGACAATGCTGTGCCAGGTCTGTATGCGGGAAACAGCCGGCGCGTATCATTGTGCTTACGTGCTTGTAGGCCAGGGCTGTCAGCCGCGGTCCGTTGCCGGTGAATGCCCTGTCTGCATCGTCTGCAAGACTGTGCGATGCTGTGTTGTCTTCGTATGGCAGTGATTCCGTTGCGTTGTGGTCGGCCTCCTCCGGTAGGGCCGTAAGGGGCGGGGGGGGATGGATGTGCAGAATATCATGGAGAAAGAACGCGTAAGGACAATCGAGAAAGCGTTTCAGTTGCATGGAGGGTATTT